>JASGDX010000022.1:0-7285 GCA_047606985.1 Leucobacter sp.
CGCGGCGGCCCGGATCGAGCGGGCGCGCGCCCTCGCGCGTGCCCGGGCCGAGCGACCAGCCGAGCGGGAGAATCAGCCCGATTCGATGCTGCTGCGCGAGGCGCGCGCTCAGGCGGCTCGGGATCGCGTCGAGCAGGATCGGGCCGAGCGCTCGAGCGAGCAGCGCCCTGTGCGCCGGCCCGCTGCGGCCGTCGAGACTGCGGCTGTTGAGGCCGCGACTGCGGCCTCCGCCGATGCGGCGGCGCTGCGATCGGAAGAGGCACCCGCCGTGCGTCGTCCGTCCGCGACGGTGAGTGCGCAGCAGCGCGCCGCGCGCGAGCGGCTGCGGCAGATGGGCGTGGTCGGCGACACGAGCGAGGGCATGCCCGATCTCGACGCGGCGCTGCGCCGCCGCCGCAGTGCGGGTTGACGGACTGACGGGCCGCCGCTCGGGTTGATGGGCCGCAGCGCGGGCTGACGGACCGCCGCTCGGACCGGCGGGTCGCTATTCAGACCGACGGCCGCGGCGCGGGATGCGCTGCGCCGCCGCCGCAGCGCGGGTTGACGGACTGACGGGCCGCGATGCAGGCCTTGGTGCGCTGCAGGATGCCGGGCTCAGCGCCGTCGGCCCCGGTGCCGCCGCGGCGACCTCGCCTGGACACGAAAGAACCGGACCGCAGAACGCCTCTCGGCGGAAGGCCGCTCGAGGCGGCAAAAATTGGAGCCCGGGGTTACTGCGGCCCGGCGAGCACCAGTCTAGCGCAGGACCCGCGGCGGTTGGGGCGTCGGGCGAGCCGCACTGGCGGTGCGGCGTTGCGCGGTGAGAGGTTGAGCGTCGGGCGGGGAGGCGGGGCCTCGTGCCGTGCCGAGGGGTCGCGCCATGCGGAACTGGCCTGGGTGCTCAGGCCAGCGTGCCGTCGCGCCAGCGCCGGGCGCCCGCGTGCAGCTCCTGCGCGATCGTGGAGTAGCGCAGCGCCCGCGCGGTGAGCTGCGCTGCGTGCGCGTCATCGTGCGGATCGCGCGTGTCGGCGAGGTCGGCCGCGCCCAGCGCCATGACCCGGCAGTAGCTCGCAGCCCGGTCGAGGGCGTCGCCGAGATCCCCCGTGAACGCTCCCCGCAGAATCGTGTCGCAGAGATCCGCGATCGACACCGGCGTGACAGGCTCGGCCGCGCCCGCCACGATCGGGTCGATGGTCGCGGCGGCTGCGGCCCCGCGGCGGAACAGGTCGGCGGATCCCTCGCCGTCGCTCTCCACCACGCGCCGCAGCAGATAGAGCCGCCACAGCACCCCGGCCAGCGAGTGGGTGCTCTGCCGGGCCCAGAGCTCGGCGATGTCGTCGATCCCGCTGCCGGACGCGAGTCCCACGACCCGCTCCACCACCGCCGGATCGGCGACGGCCCGCACGCGACCGATCAGCGCCCAGGAGGTCTCCTGGGCGAGGCGGTGCGCTGCGCCCGGCTCGTCCGAGCCGATGATCCAGTCGAAGTCGGCGGTGGGCTGCAGCGCGGGCCGATGGTGCTCTCGGGTCACATGGCTCCTTCGGAGGATCGGGATGATGCGGCCGGTGCGGGATCGCGGCCGGTCGATCGACCCCGCGAGTCTACGCCGCCCCGGCGCTTCGCGCGTGCAGCGGGGCTCCGGGCAAACCCGATAGGCTGGATATCGCAGGCCCCTATAGCTCAGCGGTAGAGCTACGGACTTTTAATCCGCAGGTCGTAGGTTCGATCCCTACTGGGGGCACCGTACCGGGCCCGGGCCCGGGCCCTTGGTGTCAAGCGCGGGTCATGCGGCCCGCCGGCCCGTGCCGCATGTGCCTGGGGGCGGGAGCGTCCCATGCGCCCGATACCCCGCAGGTCGCCTCGTCACGGGCCGTCGGGCGCGAGTTGATGCTAAGGTGTTCCAATATGCTGTGTACCGGGTATCAGCCGATCGCAAGGGGGCGACGAGTGAGCGATGAGACAACTGCCGGCGTGGGCAGCAGCCGGCGCACGCTGCTCAAGGGGGCCGCGTGGTCGATCCCCGTGATGGCCATCGCGGCCGCGGCGCCCGCGCACGCGGCATCCGTGGACCCGGACGCCCCGACGGAGCTGTACTACTTCGTCGATGACGCCAGCCACACGCTGTTCGTGATCAACCCGACCGATGAAGAGTTCTCGGGAACGCTGGCGGCCTATCATGGTGTATACACCTCGCCGGCGGATAGCCGGGGTCCGCTGTACATCAACGGGGTTCGTGGAGGCGTAGTCGTCGCGAGCGTGCCGACGAACAGGGTCGTCGTCAAATTCTTCCTCGGCACGCAGACGATCGCCGCGAAGAGCACGCTGGCACTGCCGATCACGCTGATCACCTCGGCGACCAACAACCCGTCCTTCACCAACCCTGGCAACCCCACCTCGACCACCGTCGACAACCTCATCCTGCGCAAGGGTGTGGCGTCGAGCGGAACCGGGACTGGGACTGCCGTGGCGTCGTTCGGGTCGATCACCTCCACGGTCTATTGGTCGCAGGTGAACGGGCAGGCGATCACCAGCACGCTGCTCTCCCCCTGGTGAAGCGGGGTCCGAAGAGCAGTCCCGTGTCCCGCCCTGAGCCGCCGGCCGGCGCGCCCGGGAAAGGCCGTTGACGACTGCAGAACCGCCAGTCGAAGTGTTGAGCTTTGCGGCGCGCTGCCAAGAACTCGCCGGGGATCGACACGGGAGTTTCGAGCGTACTACTCGCCGAACTGGCCGCCACACTATCGAGGACGCGGCTCAGCATGGAGCCGTCGCTCGGCATTTCTGCCGTGTTCAGCTTCCCGGCGAGTCCAGCTTCGCGGCGAGCGCCTCGGACTCCTGCGTGATGACATCCGCTGAAACGATGTCGGATGCCCCGTCGATAAGCACCTGCGTCCATTCGGACAACACCTCCGCTGCGACGCCGGAGTCGTACAGCTCCGTCTCCAGCCTCTCCCGTGCGGCCGTGTACAGCGCCTTGAAGTCGGCGTTCGCGAGGAATCGCTCGGACAGGATGTTGCCGCCACGGCCGCCCCCCGGCCTGGCTGCACCGCTATCCGCCGCCGCGGCACCGCCCGCCGCGGCGCCGCCATCCTCGGACTGCGCATCATCCGGCCTGGCCCCGGCCCCGCCCTGACGGCCGCCGCCGGGCATCCCCCGGCCTCCACCGCCTCCAGCACCGCCGTCGCCTCCAGCACCCCCGCCTCTAGCACCGCCACCGCCACCGGGAGAGGCGCCGTAGGCCAGGTTGAGGTCCCAATTCACGACGGTCATCAGCCCGGTGTCCGGGTCGTAGTACAGGTACGAGTTGTTCCCAGGCCCGTCGATGTCGTCGCTGTTGTCGACGAGGTCCTGGAACGCGAGGTAGGTCGCGAACGCGTCGACATCCAGATGATCGGCCAGCTCGGCGGCGAATTGCTCGTCGCTGGACTCGTTCAGCCACTGCAGGAAGTCGATCAATGGGGTCAGATCCTCCGCACCGCCCTCCTGCTCGAACACGTCCAGGTACGACGCCGGGTCATCGCCCCGGTAGCTGTAGTCACCTCCGGCCTCGGCCTTGTACAGCAACCCGTCGCCGAGCACGGACTCCATCCACGCATCGTCCGGGTTCTCGATCACCAGCCGGAGGTTCTCCTCCGACCCATCGGCGCTGAAGCGCACGGCGACCGCCTGCTCCGAGGCCAGCCCGGCCGTCTCCAGCAGCTCCAGCGCCAGCGCCTCGTTCAGCGAGGTCTCCGAGCTGTTCCCCCGCACCACCAGTTCCGTGGTGCCTTCGTGGTTCTGGCCCTCCACGTACTTGTCCAGGCGGATCAGCCACGGCAGGTTCTCCGGGTGCTCGCTGGACAGTTCGGCATCAGCATCCGTCGATAGGGAGCGCAGCGTGGAGTTGCCCTTCAGCTTGAGCCCGACGTTCTCGTAGCGGACGCCGTCGATGGTCACCTCGGCCGAGATCCACTCCTTCTCCCCGGTGTCGAGATACGCCTGGATCATCGCGTCGTAGTCCTCCTGCGCGTAATCGACCGAGATGGAGTGCACCTCGCCCGAATCCCACAGCTCCGATGTCGCCGCACTATTTCTCGCATTCACGGTATCCTCCGCAGCGGACGGAGAGCACGCCGTGAGCGAGCCGACGGCGAGGAGGGCGACGGCGGACATGGAAGCGACGCGGATGCCGATCTGAGTCATATCCCCATCGCACCACCCCGCGCTATGCGCACACTAAGTCCCACGAAAGGAGGAGGTGAGAGGATGCCACGCCCCTGGCCTCGCGTAGAGTCACGTCATGGACTCCTGCCCGGGCTCGCAGAACCGTTCGACGCGGCTGCTGAGATGTCTGCTTCAGAGCTTCTTGAGGCCGTGACAGAACCAACGAGACGAAGTCGAACACGTCTGACGCCTCACCAGATAGACGCCATTCACACTGCCCGTGACAGCGGAGAGAGCGTCACGTCCATCGCGAGGCAGTTCGAGGCCCACCGGATGACAGTCTGGGAGAGGACGCGGCAAGCACGATCCGAATAACGCGCGTGGTTTTGCCGCACCGTGCTAGATCTCGTATTACGCTCCGTAGTACACTTACGGCATGATCTGGCACGCAGACTGGACTCACCGAGGGGAGTACATGACCTCGCGCCATGGTGTGACAAAGGAGGAGGCGAACAGCGCCCTCGACGATCCGGATCGCGTCACGTTCACGCCAGACCCGTCAAGTGTCAGCGGGAGAAGCATCCGCATCATCGGGCGCGCGGCGCTGAGCGGACGCATCGTCACTGTCATCGTGCTCGATCACGACGGTACACGCCATGGGGTCAACGGCTGGCCATCGAACGATCTAGACAGACGCCGATACCTCACAGGAGGGGACACGACATGACCGAGAACGCTACGAATCTTTCAGAACTGCTGCGGATAGAGGCCGAGGCGGCTGAAGCCAATCCCGATGCGCCAGCAGCTTCGGGCACGGCGATCACACGTCGCAGCCAAACCTCGCGGGTGTACTCGATCCGACTGAGCGAATCAGAGATCGCCTCGCTTGAAGCTGCCGCCGAGAAAGCAGGTCTCCCTGCGGCAACCCTTGCGCGGACATGGATCTCTGAACGTCTCGCCGGCGACGACACAACCGATGTGCATGCCATCGCAGATGCCCTCGCTACGTTTTCCCGACGCCTAGCCGCGCTCTAAGACTTCGCAAATGAAGACGCGCTGACGATGACTGGAAACTGAGGTGGGGCTCGACGAGCGACTGGCATTCAGCCAAATCTCCTGCGAACGTTGCGGAGAGCATCGTGTTCTCGAAATGCTCTGCGCCGACTGCGGCTATTGCCCAAGAGCCTCGATCGCGAGCAGGGACCACGGATGGCTCTTCCCCGGCCGACACCCCGGACGCCACCTCGTCAGAGAAAGCTTCCGCGGACACCTCGTCGCCGCAGGCGTCCGCCCCGGCCACTCCCGCCACGCGGCGATGTTCTCCCTCGCCGGCGAAGTCCCCGCGCCTGTCCTCGCCGAACTCATCGGCATCGCCGACAAGACCGCCGTCAAATGGGCAGCCCTCGCCGCACGCGACTGGGCGAGCTACATCACCGACCGCGCCCGCTGGTGACGCGCCAGGCAAGCGATATCACGCAGGAGCCGCGTCAAGCTCCTTGCGGAGATAGACCAGATCGACACCTTCATGGAGCGGTTCGCGCCGCGTGATGGAGTAACCCTCTCGCTGATACAGCCGTATGTTCGCCTCGCTCAGGTGGCCGGTGAAGAGCTCAAATGCCCGAGTTCCACTGGCGTCCTCCGCGGCTCGCAGCAGCCTGGTCCCAATCCGTCGTCCCTGCATATCGGGAGCGACAATGAGTCGCCCGATCTGCGTGACTCCACCCTCGGTCGTCCACCGAACGGCGCCGACGAGCCGCCCTCCCATGCGCGCACCGAGGGCACGGCCTTCGAGTTCGTCGACGAGCTCTGGCAGCGTCTGCGTCAACGGCGGCAAGAACGGGTCGTGATAGATCTGAGCCTCGGTTGCATACGCGGCCCGTTGCAGTGTCATGACTTCACCGGCGTCTTCGGCAGAGAGACGGGCGATGCTGATCCGCGGTTCTTGCTCGGAGTTGTTCATCGTGCACCTTCCAGGATGGAGGACTGCACGGCGACGCTCTCAGGTTCGTGAACTGCCATGCAGCCCGCGAACATGCGTCAAGGCTGCTACCGCAGCCACCACGAGGTCTGAATCGAACGCATGCCCCCATCCTAAACGGCAACTCTGTCGAGAGCCGAGAGCAAGGCTGCCGGGCAGGGAGAGACCGCTCAACGAACTCGTCGCTATTCACGCCACACGAATACGACGCCTGCACCAGTCCTGCGCTCATTCACCACAGCCGGTCTCAACGCGGTGGGAAGCGGCGGAATGCTCCAGTATGACGAGTGCTTCTGCGGTTTGTGATCAGCCACTAGTCGATCGAGGCCGCCTCGTCGAGAACACTCCTCAGCGATTCGATTCGTTTGCGAACAGTAGCGATGGGCTCGATCGCGGCGAAAGCTGCGCCACGTTTGGAAACCCCTGCGATGAGCGGGGAAGCGAGAAGCTCGACGGCTGCCTTCAGATCGTCCTTGTCTGATTTGATTTGGAACTGATCCCGGATCGCCCGGTAGATCCCGTTCAGATCAAGGTCTGCGGCAACGTTCGGGTCATCTTCCTGTGCTTCTCGAAGGAGTACCGCCATTGCGCGTCCGACTAGGTCAGCCTGGCGAGCACGTCCGTCCATAGCGTTCGCAAGGTCTTGATGCTGGTCGCCGCCACTCAGCAGCATTTGTAGCTCCGCGCGGCCAAGGGGAGAGAACTTGTGGCGCTGCACGACGTCCGCAAGCAGTGCTGTAGTAATAAGTGCGATGCCGCGGTCCGAAGCCCACTTCGACAATCGGTCACCGAAACCTGGCGCAACGATCGCTGCGAGCGTCGCTCGGTGCTTCTTCTTGTGATCCTGTATTGCGTCGAGTTTGACGGCACCCTCGCTGACGGTGCCTTGCCCTGCTGTCTTTGCGTCGACGATCGCGACGACCTTGTCAGAGGATTGAGTTCCAATTTCAACGAGCACATCGGTATTCCCTGGGCCGCCTATGGTCTGCGCTGAGGCGCCCAAGAAGTTGAAGGCAGCGGTGACGGCAAGCTCAAGTCGACGCGGCTGGTCGGAGCGTACGCCGGCCTCGATAATTTCACTCGCCAACTCAGCCGCCGATGGCTGATCTTCGATTTCTGCGCGTGCTTCGACAATCTCGCCATTGCTTTTGATGCGCTCAGATCGCAGAGGAACGTCCGTTGCGAACG
>JASGDX010000023.1:0-8970 GCA_047606985.1 Leucobacter sp.
TGCTCTGTACAACCCCATCCGTTGTACAGGCAGAGCGACCACAATTTTCTCCGGCGCGCTGCAGGCACGCCCCGTTCGCGCGGGTCCCATCCTGCTACCGGGTAATCTGATGACCATGTCGCAGAACCCCGAGCCCGCCCGCCGCTACTCCTACCTGGGGCCGGCGGGGACGTTCACCGAGGCGGCGCTCAAGCAGGTGCCCGAGGCCGCTGGACAGGAGTGGAACCCCGTCGCCAACCTCGGCGAGGCGCTCAGCGACGTGGTGTCCGGCTTCAGCGACGCCGCGATGATCGCCATCGAGAACTCGATCGACGGCGGGGTCACCGTCGCGCAGGACGCGCTGGCGACGATCCCGGGCCTGCGCATCATCGGCGAGTACCTCGTGCCGGTGAGCTTCGTGCTCGTCGCCCGCCCCGGCACCCGGCTCGAGGACGTCTCGGTGGTCGCCGGCCACCCCGTCGCATACGGCCAGTGCCGTGCCTGGCTCGACGACCAGGTGCCGCGGCACCGGCACCTGCCCTCGACGTCGAACGCGCAGGCGCCGCGCGACCTCTTCGACCCCGAGAAGGGCATCGACGCCGCCATCGCGCCGCCCGGCATCGAGGAGCACTACGACGTCGAGGTGCTGGCGGAAGGCATCGCCGAGAACCCCGACGCGATCACCCGCTTCGTGCTGATCAGCCGTACCGTTCCGGTCGGGGAGCCGACGGGCGCGGACAAGACGAGCCTCATCGCCGAGCTGCCCGAGGACCGCGCCGGCGCGCTGCTCGAACTGCTCGAGCAGTTCGCGACCCGCGGCGTCAACCTGACCCTGCTGGCCTCGCGCCCCATCGGCGATCGCATGGGCCGCTACCGCTTCGTCATCGACGCCGAGGGGCACGTGAAGGACGCGAGGGTCGCCGACGCGCTGCTCGGCGTGAAGCGGTTCAGCCCGCGCGTCGTGTTCCTCGGCTCGTACCCGCGCGCCGACCGGGTCGCCGCGAGCATCCGCAGCAACTACGACGACGATGCGTTCCGCGACGCCAGGGACTGGCTGCGCGAGGTGATCGAGGGCGTCGATCCCGGCGACGCCGTCTTCGACGAGATGGAGGACTGAACATGCGCGCGCTCATCGGATCGTACACGATCCCGTCTCCGTGGACCGGCACGCCCCACGCCCATGGCGCGGGCATCTCCGTGCTCGCGATCGGCGAGGGCGGAGGATCCCGCGACTCGGATGGGGCGGCGGGCACGGGTGCGGCCCCGGCCGCGCGATCCCTCGCCCTCGACGGCGCGGCCCGCCCCGAGCTCAACCCCTCGTTCCTCGTGCTCGGCGAGGACGGGCGCAGCGTCTGGGCGGTGACGGAGCCCGAGCACGGCGGAGAGCTGCTGCGCTTCGAGCTGTCGCCCGACGGCCGTCTCGCCGACGCGCCGCCGGCCCGCATCGAGACCGGCGCCGACGCGCCGTGCCACGTCGCCCTCGGCCCTGGCGTCGCGCTCGTGAGTCACTACCACGGCGGTGCCGTGAGCGTCGTGGTGCGCGACGACGCCGACCGGCCGGCGCGGGTCGCCGAGCTCATCCGCACGCCGACGACCGGGGAGGGCTGGGACCGCGCCGACGCCGTGTCGCGCCCGCACTCCGCTCTGTTCCTGCCGGGGACCG
This sequence comes from Leucobacter sp., assembly GCA_047606985.1. GTDB lineage: Bacteria > Actinomycetota > Actinomycetes > Actinomycetales > Microbacteriaceae > Leucobacter. The sequence goes on from JASGDX010000023.1 coordinate 1,643, forward strand.
ACTGCTTCGCCGTCGCCGACTACGGCCGCGATCTCGTGCTGCTCTACCGCTGGGACCGCGGGGCGGCTGCGACGGCGCTCGTGCAGGCGGTCCCGCTGCCCGAGGGCACGGGCCCCCGCCACCTCGCATGGCGCGGTCCGGGCGAGCGCGGCGAGCGCGCCGAACTGCTGCTCGTCAGCAATCAGGAGGGCGGCGGCGTCACGGTGCTCGGCATCGAGCGGGGAGAGCGCGGGATCGCGCTCGTCCATAAGCAGACCGCGCCGGGGCCGGGACTCGGCCGGGAGCGCCCCGTGCCCTCCGAGATCGCCGTGCACCCCGACGGGGAGCATGCGGTGCTGGCCAACCGCTTCGACGACTCGCTCACGGTCTACGGCATCGACGCGGCGGGATCCCTGACCGAGCGCGTCACCGTCGACTCCGACGGCCGCAACCCGCGGCACTTCGCCTTCGCCCCCGACGGCTCGATGCTGGTCGTCGCGCATCAGGACTCGGACGAGCTCGTCGCCTTCGCCTGGCGCGACGGCGCGCCGGCCGACCCCGTGGCGCTCGAGGCCGCCACTCCGACGGCGGTGCTGTTCGTCCCCGAGCGCTGATCCCGCGGCCGTCTCCGTCGTCGCGCCGTTCGCGAGCGGGCCGAGCACATCGTCCGCGGCGAGAATGTCGGTGGCTAGGATTATCGTTCTGGGCAGAGCCCATCCAGGTACCCGCGATCGCGCCCAGGCGCGACGCGTCCGCGCAGTGAGGTCGATCCCGTGATAACTACCGCCACCCTCCCGGCGCTGCTCGGCGCGCTCGGTTTCGCCGAGCACCGGGGCGTCTGGACGAAGTCGTACGGGGATCACGGAGAGCTGGTCGTCGACACGCGATCGCAGAAGATCTCGTACCCGGGCGGGGTGACCGTGAACGAGGCCACCACCGCGAACTTCGGAGCGAACGAGAACTTCGTGGTGCTCGAGTGCGTCGACGCGCTGCTGGCGAAGGGCTACAAGCCCGAGCACATCGAGCTGGAGCCGCGCTGGAAGCTGGGGCACGGGGCGAGCGGCGGCCGGGCCGACATCCTGGTGCGCGACCACGATGGCGAGCCCCTGCTGCTGATCGAGTGCAAGACCTACGGGCAGGAGTTCGATCAGGAATGGCAGCGCACGCTCAACGGCGGCGGCCAGCTCTTCTCCTACGCGCAGCAGATATCCGGGATCCGGTTCCTCTGCCTGTACGCCTCCACGCTCGAAGACGGCGCCCCGCGGCGGGTCAACCACATCATCGCGCACATCGACAACGACGCGTACCTCGAAGACGCTCCGCGCGCCGGCTCGTACGCCACAGCCCGCACCGTCGAGGAGCGGCATCGCGTCTGGCAGGAGGTGTACCGCTCCGACTTCCTCACGCACGGCGTCTTCGAAGACGCGGTGCAGCCGTACCTCATCTCCCGGGACAAGCCGACGCTCGATGCGCTGGCGCCGCTCTCGGCCGCCGACAGCCGCCGCAAGTTCAACGAGTTCGCCACGATCCTCCGCCAGAACAACGTCTCGGGCAGGGAGAAGGCCTTCGACACGCTGGTCAACCTGTTCCTGTGCAAGCTGGTCGACGAGGCCGAGAACCCTGACGACCTACAGTTCTACTGGCGCGGCGTCGCCTACGACTCCCACTTCGATCTCCTGGAGCGGCTGCAGCGGTTGTACAAGCGGGGGATGGACCGCTTCCTGAGCGAGGACATCACCTACGTCAGCACCGAAGACGTGGTGAACGCCCTGCGCTTCGTCTCGAGCGACGAGGACGCGACGGAGCGGGCGGTGCTCGCGCTGTTCCACAGGCAGAAGTTCTTCACGAACAGCGACTTCTCCTTTGTCGACGTGCACAACGAACGGCTCTTCTACGAGAACGCGGCGATCCTGCTCCGCGTGGTGCAGATGTGGCAGGACGTGCGCCTCTCGACCGGATCCGACGGCTCCCAGTTCCTGGGCGACATGTTCGAGATGTTCCTCGACGAGGGCATCAAGCAGAGCGAGGGGCAGTTCTTCACGCCGATCCCGCTCTGCCGCTTCATTCTGAGGAGCCTGCCGGTCGAGGAGGCCGTGCTCGGCCCGTCGGAGTCCACGGTCATCGACTACGCGTGCGGCGCCGGCCACTTCCTCACCGAGTTCACGAAGGAGATCGAGCGCATCGAGCCGCACCGCGACTGGGGCGGTCGCGGCGCCGAGCTCAGACTGGTCGGCATCGAGAAGGAGTACCGCCTGTCGAAGGTGGCGAAGGTCTCGGCGTTCATGCACGGGCGCCCCGAGATCGAGATCCGCTACGAGGACGCGCTGTCCTCGGGCAGCGACGATCTCAACGGCCGATGCGAGGTGCTCGTGGCGAACCCCCCGTACTCGGTGAAGGGCTTCCTCGAGACGCTCACCCCCGAGGATCGGGCGCGCTTCGAGACGAGCCGGGTGGTCGACCAGATCGAGAGCAACGGCAACATCGAGGCGTTCTTCGTCGAGCGGACCGCGCAGCTGCTGGCGCCGGGCGGCCTCGCGGCCGTCATCCTCCCCGCGAGCATCCTCACGAACGGCGGCCGGGTCCACGTCGCCGCGCGCAGGGTGCTGCTCGAGTTCTTCGACCTGATCTCCGTCGTGGAGCTCGGATCGGGCACCTTCGGCAAGACCGGCACGAACACCGTGACGCTGTTCCTCCGCCGCAAGCAGGCCGACCCCGAGCCCCGCAGCCACTTCGGCGACCGGGTGGCGCACTGGGTGAACGGCGAGGGATCAGACTCGTCCTCCTATGTCGACGAGGACGTGCTCGTCGCCTACGCCGCGCGGATGTCGATGTCCGTCGACGAGTACCGCGGCCTGCTCCGGGGCGAGCCGAGCGGGACGAGCGCGGAGCTCCCGATCGTGCGCCAGTACCGCCGCAGATACGAGGCGCACGCCGACACGAGGCGCATGCGCGCCAAGCGCGGCCACCGGATGCTCGACGCCGCGGGGCGCTCGCGGAAGGAGCGGGAGGCCTTCGCCGAGTTCGTGAGGAGCCGCGAGACCGTCCGCCTGCACGCCTTCGCGCTCGCCGTCTCCCAGCCGAACGAGGTCGTGGTCGTGCGCGCGCCCGAGAAGTCGAAGGAGCTGAAGAGCTTCCTGGGCTACGAGTGGAGCTCGGCGAAGGGCGACGCCGGCATCCACGTGTTCACCGACAGTGCGGGCCGGCATTCCACCCCGCTGTACAACCCCGACCGCGTCGATGATCCCGAGAAGATCAGCACGGTCATCCGCGCCGCGTACGCCGGCCGGCTGGACGCCGTTCCCGACGAGGTGCGGTCCTGGGTGAGCCTCCACCCGCTGGTGTCGCTGCTGCCGTTCGACGACGCCGAGTTCAACGGCTCGATCTCGCTGTCGCCCTCGGGGCCGACCGCGCGCATCCCCTCGGCGTATCCGGCCCGCGCGCTCTCCGAGATCGCGGAGATCCGCAACGGCTCGACGCCCGACACGTCGAACGAGGCGTACTGGCCGCAGCAGGGCGGCGTGCCATGGGTGACCATGAGCGACATGACCGCCAAGTACGTCGCCGAGACCGAGCGCTCCGTCTCCGCCGACGCCCCGGGGGTGGGCGAGCCGCTGCCGGTCGGCTCGGTGCTCTGGAGCAGCAGGGCCACGATCGGTCAGGTGGCGCTCTCCGCGGTGCCGCTGGTGACCAACCAGGGGTTCAAGACCTTCATCACGGGTCCCGATGTCTCGAACGAGTACCTGTACTACCTGCTGGAGACCGCGCGTCCGATCCTCGAGGGGCTGGTGCCGACGGGATCCAAGTTCAAGGAGATCAACACGACGCGCATCGGCAACGTCGAGATCCCGGTGCCCCCGATCGAGGTGCAGCGGGAGATCGTGCGCCGATGCTCGGAGCTCGACGAGCAGAACGCCGCTCATCAGGACCGGCTCCGGGCGCTCCGCTCCGAAATCGACGAGGCCCATCTCGAACTCGACGGGAGGTTCGAGCAGGTGACGCTCGGCGAGGTCGCGACCCCCACGATCGGCGGCACGCCCTCCCGGCGCGACCGGCGGTACTTCGACGGGCCGCACCTGTGGGCCTCCATCCGAGATCTGAAGGGCGGCACCGTCACCGAGACGATCGAGACCATCTCGGACGACGCGGTCGCGGCGAGCAACGTCAAGCTGATCCCGGCGGGCACCACGCTGCTGAGCTTCAAGCTCTCGATCGGGCGCATCGGCGTCGCGGGCGCCGACATGTACACGAACGAGGCGATCGCCGGTCTGGTGCCGCGAGACCGGAGGACGGTGACCGACGACTTCCTGTTCGCCTACTTCGCCTCGGCCGGCCTCGAGTCCGCCACCGCGGGCAGGAAGGCCTTCGGCCGCAGCCTGAACTCCGAGCACCTGCGCGACCAGGTGCGCCTCCCGCTGCCCCCGATGGCGGCGCAGAAGAGGTTCTCGAAGCGGGTGAAGCAGCTCATCGACCAGCACCGCGATCTGGAGCTGCGCGTCACCGAGGCGCGTCGGCGCAAGGGAGAGATCGTGCAGGAGGCGTTGAACCCCGCGATCGAGAGTTTGCGCGTATAGGCCGCAGATTGAGCGAGCGCACCGGCGGCCCCGCCGATTGAGCGGAGCGCAGCGGAGTCACCCCGCTGGTTGAGCGCAGCGCAGCGGAGTCGAAATCGAGGGTCTTGGGGATCGTGGGTTTCGACTTCGCTCCTTCGTCGCCCCGCTCAACCGGCGGCCGCGCTCAACCGACGACCGCGCTCAATCGGCGGTCCTGATCCACAGCCGCTACCACTCGGGCATCACGCGCACGGTCAGCGCGCCCGGATCCACCGCGCCGCTCGCCGCCAGCGCGAGCCCGAAGTCGTCGCCGTCGAGCTGAATCGGCTCCGGCCGCGGTACCGCCAACGCGTAGCGGGTGGCGCGCGAATAGGTGACGCTCTTCGTGTCGTGCACGAGGTCGATGATGCGGCGACCGGCCTTCGACTTGCGCAGCACGCCGTTCTCCCAGCCGATCTTGTTCCAGATGCGCAGCCACGAGAACGGGCCGAGCGGACGCAGCGCGACCACGTCGAGCTTGCCGTCGTCGACCTTCGCGTCCGGGATCAGCAGCACGCCGCCCGGCATCAGCCCGCAGTTGCCGATCATCACGGTGTACACCGACAGCTGCTTCACCGGCGAGCCGTCGACCGAGTAGTGGATCTGCAGCGGCTCGTCCTTCAGCATGGTGCGCACCCCGGCATCGACGTACGCCAGCCAGCCCAGGCGCTTCTTCAGGGTCGCCTTCGTCGCCGAGATGGCCCGCGCGTCGAGCCCCATGCCCGCGAGCACGAGGAACACGTGCTCGTCCTCGGACTCGTCCTCGCGCACGATCTTCAGCACCCCGAGATCGATGGGCCGGTTCGAGCCGATGAACGCCGCGCGCACGATCTCGTCGAGGCGCCCCAGCGGCACGCCGAGGTTGCGGGCGAGCAGGTTGCCGGTGCCCTGCGGCACGATCGCGATCGGGATCCCGGTGCCCCGCAGCGCCTCCGACACCGCGCGGATCGTGCCGTCTCCGCCGCTCGCGAGCACCACGTTCGCGCCGTCGGCGAGCGCCCGTCGGGTCGCGCCGACGCCGGCGTCACCGGCGTCGGTCTGGTACCAGCGCGTCCGCGCCCAGCCGGCCTGCCGTTCCTGCGCGGCGACCGCGGCCCGCAGGGCCGGAACGTCGGTCTTGAGGGGGTGGTAGACCACGGCTGCGCTCGGGAGGGGGCGGGTACGAGCGGTCATGGGAACCAGGGTATCGGGGCTCTCTATGAGGTTCGGGATCCCGCACGGCCGATCCCGATCCCGCACCCGCCCCGGGGCCGCAACCGCAACTTCGGCGCTCACCGTTCTCGCGGACGAAAACCGCCCTCGCCGTCCGTCGCAACGGTGAGCGCCGTCGCATCGGCGCCCGGACCGAGCCCAGGCGCGCACCGCTAAGCTGGGAGCCGTGATCGATCCAGTCCTGCTCCGCAACGATCCCGAGGCCGTCAAGCGCTCCCAGCGCGCGAGGGGAAATGACGAGGCCGTGGTCGACGAGGCGCTCGCCGCCGACGCCGCCCGCCGCTCTGCGCTGACCGAGTTCGAGACGCTGCGAGCCGAGCAGAAGGAGTTCGGCGGGCGCGTGAAGGCCGCCTCGAAGGAGGAGAAGCCCGCGCTCATCGCCGAGGCGCAGCGACTCGCCGCCTCGGTGAAGGCAGCCGAGGCGGCGGCGAAGGCGGCGGACACCGCATTCGAGGCGCTCGCCATGCGCATCGAGAACATCGTGATCGACGGGGTGCCCGCCGGCGGCGAGGAGAACTTCGTCACGCTGCGCGAGGTCGGCGCGAAGCCGGAGTTCGATTTCGAGGCGCGCGACCACGTGGAGCTGGGCGAGATGCTCGGCGCCATCGACATGGAGCGCGGAGCGAAGGTATCGGGGGCGCGCTTCTACTTCCTGCGCGGCGTCGGCGCCCGCCTCGAGCTGGCGCTCATGAACCTCGCCCTCGACCGGGCGCTGGCCCACGGCTTCACGCCGCTCATCACGCCGACGCTCGTGAAGCCCGAGATCATGCAGGGCACCGGCTTCCTCGGCGAGCACGCGAGCGAGGTCTACCACCTGCCCGCGCAGGACCTCTTCCTCACCGGCACGAGCGAGGTGGCACTCGCCGGCTACCACGCCGACGAGATCGTCGACCTCTCGGGAGGGCCGCTGCGCTACGCCGGGTGGTCCACCTGCTACCGCAGCGAGGCCGGTTCGCACGGCAAGGACACCCGCGGCATCCTGAGGGTGCACCAGTTCAACAAGCTCGAGATGTTCGTCTACACGACGCCCGAGGAGGCGGAGGCTGAGCACGACCGCCTCGTCGCCTGGCAGGAGGAGATGCTCGGGTCGCTCGGGCTGCACTACCGCGTGATCGACGTCGCGGCCGGCGACCTCGGGTCGAGCGCGGCGCGCAAGTTCGACATCGAGGCGTGGGTGCCCACGCAGGGCGCGTACCGCGAGCTCACGTCGACCTCCAACTGCACCACGTACCAGTCGCGCCGTCTCGCCACCCGGTACCGGGGCGAGGGCGGCAGGACGACCCCGGTCGCCACTCTCAACGGCACCCTCGCCACGACGCGCTGGCTGGTGGCGATCCTCGAGACGCACCAGCGCGCGGACGGCAGCGTGACCGTGCCGGAGGTGCTGCGTCCGTACCTGGGCGGGCTCGAGATCCTCGCCCCGATCGCACAGGAGGCCTGACCGCATGGCGAATCGCATCCCCGCAGCCGAGCGGCACCTCATCGCGCTCGACCTCGACGGCACTGTGCTGCTGCACGGCGCCGATGTCCCAGACGACGAGTTCCACA
>JASGDX010000024.1:0-13803 GCA_047606985.1 Leucobacter sp.
CAGGCCGGGAGCGCCCAGCATGGAGTCGGCGCGGAACTGCAGCGGGTCGAGGTACTCGTCGTCGACCCTGCGATAGATGACGTCGACGCGGCGGGGCCCGCGCGTCGTGCGCATGAACACCTTGCCGCCCATGCACAGCAGATCCCGCCCCTCCACCAGTTCGACGCCCATCAGCCGCGCGAGCAGCGTGTGCTCGTAGTACGCCGAGTTGTACACGCCGGGGGTGAGCACCACGACGTTGGGGTCGGCCACCCCCGATGGCGCGGCGGCGCGCAGCGCGTGCAGCAGGCGGGCGGGGTATTCGCCGACGGGGCGCACGTGCATCGACACGAACAGCTCGGGCAGCGTCTGCGCCATCACCCGGCGGTTGGAGATCACGTAGCTCACGCCGGAGGGCACGCGCACGTTGTCCTCGAGCACCCGCATCTCTCCCAGCTCGTCGCGGATGAGGTCGATGCCCGAAACCTGGATGCGAACCCCGTTCGCCGACCGGATCCCGGCGGCCTCGCGGGCGAAGTGCTGCGACGAGGCGATGAGGGCCGGCGGCAGCACGCCGTCGCGCACGCAGTGCTGGCGGCCGTAGGCGTCGTCGAGGAACGCCTCCAGCGCGCGTACCCGCTGCTGCACGCCCCGCTCGATCCGCGACCACTCGGCATACTCGATGACGCGCGGCACCGCGTCGAGCGGGAACGGCCGCTCCTCTCCGGCGAAGTCGAAGGTGACGCCCTGGGCCAGGTACGAGTTGGCGAGCGCCTCGGTGCGCCCGCGCAGCTCCTCGCGGCTCATGCGCGAGAGCGCACGGTGCAGCTCCCGGTAGGCCGCGCGCGGCGCGCCGGCAGCGGAGTCCCCGTCCCGGTCGGCGGCAGGCTCGAACATCTCGTCGTAGGCGGCGGCCGTGCCCGGCCGCCGCGCCGCGAGTGCGGCGTCGTAGCCGTCGAAGAGATCTGCCATGCGAGCAGCGTGCCCGATATGTGTTGCGGGATCGTTTCGACGGCGTTTCGGGACGCGCAAACGATGCGGGATCGCAGCAGCCTTGCCCCGCCGCGCCCCAACGCGCGCTGACGCGCCCCGACATGCCCTGACGCGCCCGCATCCCGCTACGCCCGTGGCGATCAGCCGGGCCGCGTCGCGAGCGGGTGCCGTACGCTGAAATCGGGCCGCCCGAGCGGCCCGTTCCGAGGAGGTCGCCCGTGAGCCAGCAACCCGTTCCCCACGCCGTGTCGTCCACCCGGCGCCGGCTGCCGAGGTGGACGCTCACCGCGGCGGGCGTGCTCACCGCGCTCGTCGGCGCGGCGTTCCTCATCTGGCCCTTCATCGCCGGCAGCTGGGTGATCGCGATCCTCTTCGGCTCCGCCCTCATCGCGAACGGCCTCGCCCTGCTCGCGCGAGGCGGCTCGGCGCCGGTCGTCGGGGGACTGCTGCTCGCCGCCGCCGGCGTGCTCGCGATCGTGTTCGACGATCTGACGGCGTCGTTGATCGTGAGCTTCGTCGGCGTCGTGCTGATCGGGATCGGCGCGATCTGGATCGCCGTCGCCTCCCGGTTGCCGGCGCGTCGCGCGCTCGCGATCCTGCCGGGCGCTCTCATGCTTGTCGGCGGTATTGTGGCGATCGCGCTGCCGGCCTTCGCGCTCTCCGTCGTCGCGGTGGTGGGCGGTATCTGCCTGATCCTCGTCGGCGCGCTCATCATCGCCACCGCAACGCGCCTCGCGCGGGGCCTGGAGGCTTCGCGGACGACCATCGTGATGTGAGCGCGGCTCGGCGCGATAAGCTGGAACGGTTGCCCAGGGGGCGTTAGCTCAGTCGGTCAGAGCAGCGGACTCATAATCCGTCGGTCGCGGGTTCAAGCCCCGCACGCCCCACCCAGCGCTCAAACCCCTCTGATTGATTAAATGCCTGATCAGATGGGTTTTACCTGTGGCGCCTATGTCGAGCGCAGCGTCGAGTCCGCCGATGTCACGTGAGGCACGTTCTTCGCCTGGTTATCGTGCAGAGGTCTCTGAGAACGCCCGCGGCGTTCCGCCGTGCTTCGGCCAGGACCGAGTGCGCCTGCTCAGCGCCCCCATCAGGCCGCCCGGTGTGAGCCTCAGGGCCGTGTTGCGCAGGGCAACCGCGACGGGGCCTGAGGCTTGCGCGAGTCGGCCGACCTCGCGTGAGCGGCGCAGGATCGTCCCGGTTCGCCTCCGCCGCATATCCGAGTAACGGGCCAGCACGCTGTGCAGTCCGCCCGCACCTGCGTCCCGAAGCAGGAGCGTGAGTGATGCGGCATCCTCGATCCCCTGTCCTGCGCCCTGGCCGAGATTCGGGGTCATCGCATGGGCCGCGTCGCCCAGCAGCACCGTGCGGCCTCGGACGAACGAGTCGAGCGGCTTCGCGAGGTCGTAGATGTCGTGCCGCAACACCGCCTCCGGTGCGGTCGCTGCAATGCACTCCTGGATCGGATCATGCCAACCCGCGAACCGACGGCTCACCTCCTCATGCTCATCGGGGAAGTCGGTGCCTGCTGCGGTGTTCAGCGTGCCGAACCAGTAGACGCGGTCACCGGGCAGGGGCACGATCCCAAAGATCTGCCCGCGGCCCCAGGTCTCGCTGGCCTCGCCGTGAAGATCGACCGCGCGGTTGGTGACTCCGCGCCAGGCGGTGTAGCCCGAGTGGTGGAGCCCGATGTCCAGGCCCAGCGCGATCCGATTCCGACTGCGGATGCCGTCAGCCGCGACGACGAGGTCGAAGTCCTCGGCACGGTCCCCGACCGTGACGCGCGGGGTGCCATCCGCCGCGACGAGCGCGGCACTCCCCGCGTGCACGGTGCCCGCTCTCAGCCGCTCGGTGAGGACGCGGTGCAGCTCTACACGGTGGAGGCTGCGCATGGACGCCACCGCACCCGGGGGCACGGTGACGAGCCAGGAGCCCGAGGGTGTCCGCTGACCCGCGCGCATCGACGCGATCGCACCGCTCGACACGGCCCGGACCGCATCGCCGAGGCCCAGCAGATCCAGGGCCTCGAACGCGTTGCCGAAGAGCGTGAGGCCCGCGCCGTCCGCGCTCGGCTCATGCCGTTGCTCGAACACCGTCACGTTGTGACCGTCGGCCTGCAACCCGGCAGCGGCGACGAGGCCGCCGATCCCCGCACCGATGACCGCTATCCGCATCGCCTCTCCTCTCGCCACCCGCGGCATCCACGCGCTCATGCACCGCGCGATTGACGCCGAGCTCGGCCTGTCGACCGGCTCCACGTCGTACTGCGCCCGATTCCGCCGCGACCTGGTGAAGCTTATCGCTGATCGACTCGCGGCGCGCACCGGGGCGGACATGGGCAGCTTCGAGACTCCCGACCGGCTCACCCCGGCTCAGGCCGCGGCCCTCGTGACCCGGGCGCTCGACGCGAGCCCGCTGCGCGCCGACGAACACCTCGCGAGGATCGCGCTGCACATCGAATACCGGGGCGACCCAGAAATGCTCGCCGCCCGCACGGGCGACCCGCCCGTGCGCCCCGGAGATGACGTGGCATACGGAGCTCGGGAAGAGGCATGGCATTGCTACCATCCCCGGCCTGCGCCACCCGGGGCCTCAGCTGATCTAAGGTGATAGTCATGCCGTCTGGATTCCTCGAGTAGCAGAGGTCGACAACGGTGACCAGTCCGTTTCCACCCGCAGCCCGGCCGCCGCGGAATCAGCAGAGAAGAGCGCCATGGCGATCGGTTCGACGATGCACACCTTCGAGGTGGAGCTGGCCGACGTCGATCGCGGCGTCTACGAGAGCTTCACGATGCGGGTGGCGCGCCATCCCTCCGAGACCGACGCGTTCATGATGACGCGCATCCTCGCATACTGCCTCGAATACGAGGAGGGCATCGCCTTCGGCGGGGGAGTATCGACCCAGGACGAGCCGGCGGTGCTCGTGCGCGATCTCACCGGCGCGATGACGGCCTGGATCGAGGTCGGCGCCCCCGACGCGGCCAGGGTGCACGCCGGCAGCAAGCTCGCCGGGCGAGCGGTCGTCTACACGCATCGCGATCCGGAGAAGGTGCTCGCCTCGTGGTCGGGCAAGACGATCCACCGCGCCGATGAGGTCGTGCTGCGCAGCTTCGACGCGGGCTTCGTCGGCGACGCGTCCGCCGCCCTGGGCCGGCGCAACGCGCTCAGCGTCTCCCTGACCGAGGGCCAGCTCTACCTCGAGCTCAACGGCGCCTCGCTGAGCTCGGCCGTGCACGAGCGCCGCGCCGGCTAGCGGGAGCCTCCGCCCTGCGCCGCGTCGGGATCGTAGCCGGCGTCGATGAGCGATGCCGCCCGCTCCGTCTGCGGGCTGAGATCGAGCATGTCGGTGCGGAGGCCGAGGTCCCGGTCGACGTGCAGCGCCATCGAGTGCGCGGCGCTGCGCACGTCGCGCTCCTCGATCGCGTCGAGCACGGCGCGGTGGTCCCTGTGCATGGTGTCGAGCGTCGTGCCGAGGATCACGCGCCCTTCGGAGGAGGCCCGCTGCAGCACCGACATGACGCCCTCGTAGAGATCCCGCAGCAGCCTGCTGCCGCTGGCCTCGACCACGAGCAGGTGGAACGAGCCGGGCACGGTGCTGTGATCGCAGGTGTCGACGGGTCGGCCGGGCGAGGCGACCCCGCGCTCGTACGCGGCCCGCAACTGCTCGAGCTGCGCCTCGCTGCGGCGGATCGCCGCGTGCTGCGCGGCCTCGATCTCGAGGGAGCGCCGGTAGACCAGCACCTCCTCGAGATCGTGCTCGGCGAGGAACTCGGTGAGGATCGTGCTCACGGGGGTGCGGGAGCGCACGAAGGTGCCGACGCCGGGTACGGTCTCGAGCATGCCGAAGGCGGCGAGGGAGCGCACGGCCTCGCGCACGGTCGACTTGCCGACGCCGATGAGCTCCATGAGCTCCGGCTCCTTCGGGATGAGGTCGCCGACCGCCCATTCGCTGCTGGTGATCTTGCCGCGCAGGAAGTCGAGCGTGTCGCGCGCCTTCTGGGAGCCGCGCGTCGAGCTCGTCGAGCCGGTCGGACTTGGCATGTGGGGCCTCTGATGGTGTGGTGAAATCTCCGTCAACTATAGCGATCGCATCCCGGGAGACCGGCGGTTCGGGATCCCCGGGGCACTGTCACCCGCCAGATCAGATGTTATACATCAGATCTACAGGAAGGCTGATGATACGGTGCACACCATGATCGAGAATCGGCCGACCGGCGAAACCGTTCCATACGACGCCCTGCTGCTCTGCTCCTTCGGGGGTCCGAACGGCACCGATGACGTCATCCCGTTCCTGCGCAACGTGACCCGGGGCAAGAACATCCCCGAGGAACGCCTCGCCGAGGTCGGCGAGCACTATCACCACTTCGGCGGGCGCAGCCCCATCAACGAGCAGAACCTCGCCCTGGTCGGCGCGCTGCGCGACGAGCTCGCCGCGCGCGGCATCGGCCTGCCGGTGATCTGGGGCAACCGCAACTGGCACCCCTACACCGTCGACGCGCTGCGCGACGCCGCGGCCTTCGGCGCGAAGCGGATCCTCGCCGTCGTCACGAGCGCGTACGCCTCGTACTCGGGCAGCCGGCAGTACCGCGAGCACCTCGCCGCAGCCGTCGCGGAGCTGGGCGACGAGAACCTCAGCGTCGACATCCTGCGGCCGTTCTTCAACGACCCGGGCTTCGTCACCGCCAACATCGAGGCCGTCGAGGAGGCCGCGGCCCGTCTCGCCGGCGGTCTGGCCGGCGCGCACATCGTCTACGTGACGCACTCGATCCCGAGCACCATGCAGGACGCGTCGGCGGTCACCGGCCCCGGCTACCGCGAGCAGCACGAGGACGTGCGGGCCACGATCGACGCGGCGCTCGCCGAGCGCAGCGGCGTGGAGGTGTCCTCCTCGCTGGCCTACTGCTCCCGCTCGGGCGACCCGCGCGTGCCGTGGCTCGAGCCCGACGTCAACGACCGGATCGCCGAACTCGCAGCGCAGGGCGTGCGCAGCATCGTGATCGCCCCCATCGGCTTCATCTCCGACCACATGGAGGTCGCCTTCGATCTCGACATCGAGGCGACGGAGACCGCGACCGAGCACGGCGTGCAGTCGGTGCGCGCCGCGACCGTCGGCGTGCGGCCGGCGTTCGTCACGGGCCTCGTCGACATGATCGTCGAGCGGGCCCGCCGCGAGCGCGGGGAGCCCGCGCAGGTGCGGATCGCGGGATCGCTCGAGGCCTTCCCCGACGACGCGCCCCCCGGCAGCTGCCGCATGCGCCACGGCGAGGTCACCGGCATCCCCGTGATCGCCGGCTCGGAAGACTGAGGGGCGACCATGAGCGCAGCATCGCGGAGCGCCGAGCGCGTCGACCACGGCGGCGTCGCCGAGTCCATCAACGCCTCGGTCAACTACACCATGTACGCGGTCTACCGCGTGGAGCGACGGGCCGCTTCCGGCCTGGGCGTCTCGCCCGCTTGGCGCGGCATCGTGCGCGGCCTGCTCGGCGAGCTCCAGGACATCGAGGGGCTCGAGACCCGCGGCTGGTACGACGTCTCGGGCTACCGCTCCGACGCGGACATCCTCGTGTGGTGGCACGCACCGGCCCCCGAGCCGCTGCAGGCGGCGCATCGCACGGTGCTCGACTGGAGCGACGGGCGCCTCGCACCCGTCTGGTCGGCCATCGGCGCGCACCGCGCGGCCGAGTTCAACCGCGGCCACGTGCCGGCCTTCCTCGCCGGCGACGCGCCGAAGGGCTACGTGTGCGTCTACCCATTCGTGCGCGGGCGCGAGTGGTACCTGCTGCCCGACGACGAGCGCCGCGCCCTGCTGCGCGAGCACGGTCTCGCCGCGCGCGACTACGGCGACGTGCTGGCGAACACCGTCGCGGCCTTCGCGCTCGGCGACTACGAATGGCTGCTCGCATTCGAGGCCGACGATCTGCTGCGGATCGTCGACCTCATGCGCGAACTGCGGGCCACCGGGGCGCGGCGGCACGTGATCGAGGAGACGCCGTTCTTCACCGGTCCGCGGCGCGATCCGCAGCTGCTGCTGTCTCGGGTGGCCGGCTGAGCGCGCCCGGTCGCCTGTTCCCAGCGCAGTCACATCCGATTGGACGCGTTTTCAGCCTCGGACCTGGGCATTCTCTTTCGGTAAGCACAGCCTTGCCTTGCTTGCGGCGGTCGTGAATCGGCGTACGGTAGAAGGTAACAGCTCGTAGATTCGAAAGGGGATCCACTCCATGGCTACCAAGCAGATCACCGTTCCCGCGGCGCAGGGCGACCTGCACCGGCCCACCGGCGTCGCCCAGTACCTGAGCCCCGTGGTGCACGACCTCGTGGCGCTCGCCGTCAACGGCAAGCAGGCGCACTGGCACGTCCGCGGCGCGAACTTCATGGGCGTTCACGAGTTCCTCGACCAGGTCGTGGCGCATGCGCAGGACGGGGCGGACGAGGTCGCCGAGCGGATCGTCGCGCTCGGCCTGCCGGTCGACGCGCGCATCGGCACGGTCGCGGCCCGCACCACCACCCCCGAGCTCAGCGACGGCTTCCAGCAGTCCGACGTGACCGTTCGCGAGGTGGTGGCCCAGCTCGACGCCGTGCTCGAGACCCTGTACACGGCCGTGAAGGGGCTCGATGACATCGACCTGGTGAGCCAGGACATCGTCATCGGCCTCGCCCAGCAGTTCGACAAGGACCGCTGGTTCCTCTTCTCCCACTACGCGGAGTAGGCCGCACGCGGAGCCGATCCCGTCGCACTGGAACGCGGGTGCGTTCCACCGGAGACCCGGTGGAACGCACCCGCGTTCTGCGCATCCAGCCCGCCTCAACGCCTGATGAACATGTGATAGATTCTGCTCGTAAGGCTCGCCTTACCAACATCGCACGAACGAGGATGGGAGGCTGAGCATGATCGGCACGCTGATGATCGGCCTGCGCGAGGGGCTCGAGGCCGCTCTCGTGGTCAGCGTGCTCCTCGCCTACGTGAACCGTCTCGGTCGTCGCGACGCCGCCCTCCGCATCTGGATCGGCGTCGCAGCGGCCATCCTGGTCTCGCTCATCACGGGAGCCGTGCTCACCTACGGCGCCTACGGGCTCTCGTTCCGCGCTCAGGAGGCCATCGGCGGCAGCCTCTCCGTCTTCGCCGTGGCAATGGTCACCTGGATGGTCTTCTGGATGCTGCGGGCCGCGAGCGGCCTCAGCGGCGAGCTGCGCGGCAAGCTCGACCGGGCCCTGGTCGGAGGCGGCTGGGGCGTCGCGGCCATCGGGTTCATCTCGGTCGGCCGCGAGGGCATCGAGACCGCGCTGTTCATCTGGGCCACGACCCGGGCGAGTGCCGAGACGCCGCTGCTGGGCTTCGTCACGGCGGTGTCGGGCATCGTGATCGCCGTGCTGCTCGGCTGGGCCATGTACCGCGGGCTGCTGCGCATCAACCTCACCCGATTCTTCCGGTGGTCGGGCGCGCTGCTCATCGTCTTCGCCGCAGGCGTGCTCGCCTACGGCGTGCACGATCTGCAGGAGGCGGCCTTCCTGCCGGGCCCGTTCGCCGAGGCGCCGCCCGGAGCCGGCGCGTTCGTCGCGGCCTGGTACGGCGACGCGGCCTGGGCCTTCCGGATCCCGCACATCATCGCGCCCGACGGGGTGCTCGGGGTGCTCCTCAAGGGCACGATCGGCTTCTCGCCCGAGATGACGAGGCTCGAGGTCATCGTCTGGGCCCTGTACCTGATCCCCACGCTCACCCTCTTCCTGCGCGCCTCGTTCGCGCGGGAGCGGGAGACGGCGGCCGCCCGTGCGGCGCGCGCCGCGAACACCGACGAGGCGGCCACCGAGGCCGTCATGGAGCCGGCAGCGGATGGCGCTGCCGTTCGATCGAAAGGAACCCCGTGAGCAAGACACTCACCCGCGGCGCGACCGCCGCCACCTCCTTCGCGGCCGCCACGCTGCTGCTGGCCGGCTGCGTGCCCAACGCCGCCCCCGACACCCAGAGCATCGCGGTCACCGCGAGCGACACCGATTGCGCCGTCGAGACCGCCGAGGGCCAGAGCGGCACGCTCACCTTCACCGTCACCAACGAGGGCACCAAGGTCAACGAGTTCTACGTGCTCGGCAGCAACAAGCTCACCATCGTCGGCGAGGTCGAGAACATCGCTCCCGGCGCCAGCCGCGACCTCACGGTGCAGGTGGGCCCCGGCGACTACTTCACCAGCTGCAAGCCGGGCATGATCGGCGAGGGCGTCGGGCAGGCGGCCTTCACCGTGACCGGCGAGGCCGTCGAGACCACGCCGGAGGAGGACGCGGTCGTGGCCCAGTACATCGGCTACGTCAAGACGCAGACGGAGGAGCTGCTGCCGCAGGTGCAGGCCTTCGTCGACGCCTACAAGGCGGGGGACGACGAGGAGGCGAAGCGCCTCTTCCCGATCGCGCGCATCAACTACGAGCGCATCGAGCCCACCGCGGAGCAGTTCGGCGACCTCGACCCCAAGATCGACTACCGCAAGCCCGGCGCCGACGAGGAGGGCATCCCCTTCACCGGCTTCCACCGCATCGAGATGGACCTGTGGCACGACGCCGCCGTCGCGAACGGCGACTACGACGGGGATCCCGATCTCACCCCGCTCACCCCCGAGCAGCGCGCCGAGCTCGGCGACCAGCTCGTCGCCGACGTCACCGAGCTCAAGGACAAGGTGGCCTCGCCCGACTTCACCCTCACGCTGGCCGACATCACCGAGGGGGCCAAAGGCCTGCTCGACGAGGTCGCCGCGCCCGACGGCAAGCTGCCCGGCGAGGAGAACGAGTTCGCCCACACCGACCTGTGGGACTTCACCGCCAACGTCGAGGGCGCCCAGGTCGCGTTCGACACCGTGCGCGAGCTCGCCATCGCGAACGGCTCGCAGGATCTCGTCGACGAGCTCGACCAGCGCTTCGACGACATGTTCGCGCTGCTCGCGACCTACGGCTCCTACGACGACGGCTTCGTGTTCTACGACACCGTCGACCAGTCGGAGCGCAACGAGCTGGCCGCGAAGCTGAGCGCGCTCAGCGAGCCGTTGTCGAAGCTCACGGCCGCGGTGGTGAAGAATTAGGTCTATGACCGAAGCGACACCGTCAGCGAGCGATCGCGACGAGCACGGGGGCTCCGAGGCTGCGGCCGCGGGGCCCCTGCGCCCGTCCAGGCGCGGCCTGCTCGGCATGGTCGGCGCGGGCGTCGCCGGCCTCGCCGTGGGCGGGGCGGGGGGAGCGGCGATCGGGATCGCCGCTGCGGCAGGCGGAACGGGCGGCGGGTCGGGGATCGTGCCGTTCCACGGGGAGCACCAGGCCGGCATCGTCACCGCGGCGCAGGACCGGCTGCACTTCGCCTCGTTCAACATGGTCTCCGGGACCGGCCGCGACGACCTCGTCGAGCTGCTGCGCGACTGGACCGCCGCTGCCGAGCAGCTCACCCGGGGGCGCGAACTGGGCACCGGTGTGGAGCCCGGCAACCCGCTGCTGCCACCTGACGACACGGGCGAGGCCGAGGGGCTCGGCGCCGGCCACCTCACGCTCACCTTCGGCCTGGGCCGCGAGCTGTTCACGGGCCGAGAGGGCGAGGAGGATCCGTACGGGATCCTAGATCGCCTGCCCGCCGAGTTCGAGCCGCTGCCGTCGTTCGCGTTCGACCTGCTGGAGGCCGGCCAGAGCGGCGGCGACCTCTGCATCCAGGCCTGCGCCGACGATCCCCAGGTGGCCGTGCACGCGATCCGCAACCTCGCGCGCATCGCGGTGGGCCGTGCGCACCTCGTCTGGAGCCAGCTCGGCTTCGGCCGCACCTCGTCGACATCGCGCGCCCAGGACACGCCGCGCAACCTGTTCGGCTTCAAGGACGGCACCGCGAATGTCATGGCCGAGGACGCCGACGCGCTGCGCGAGCACGTCTGGGTGGGCGACCAGGGGCCCGAGTGGCTGCGCGGCGGCAGCTACCTCGTGGCGCGCAAGATCCTCATGACCATCGAGACATGGGATCGCGCCTCCCTCGGCGAGCAGGAGCGCATCATCGGCCGCACCAAGCTCGAGGGCGGCCCATTGTCGGGCGGCTCCGAGTTCGCCGATCCCGACTTCTCGGCCGCGATCGAGGGCGCGGAGGACTCCGGGCCGGCGATCGACATCGCCGCCCACATGCGGCTCGCCCACCCTGCGCAGAACGACGGCACCCGGTTGCTGCGCCGCGGCTACAACTACGTGGACGGCTCCAACGCGCTCGGGCAGCTGGGCGCCGGCCTCTTCTTCATCTCGTTCCAGCGGGATCCCGCAGCCTTCGTCCGCGTGCAGCAGTCGCTGAAGGCCGACCTGCTGAACGAGTACATCCGGCACGTGGGATCGGGCCTGTGGGCCGTGCCCGGCGGCGTGCAGCGCGGCGGCTTCCTCGCGCAGGCGCTGTTCGAGTGACGTGAGCGGTTCGACTGACGGGCGCGGTTCGACCGCACCGCCGGTTCGGAGTCAGGCCGCGCCCGCTGCCACGCGCGAGTCGAGGTACTCCTCGACGAAGCGGCCGAGCACCATGTGCGAGGCGCGCACATCGGCGCGCTCGACGCGCTCGATGATCGCGTCGACCTCCGCCGGGTCGAAGTAGCCGTGGTCGGCGTAGGCGCGCACGCGCGAGGCGAAGGACGCCGTGTCGAGCTCGGGATGGAACTGCGTGGCGTACACGTTGCGGCCCACCCGGAACGCCTGCACCGGGCAGGTGGGGGAGCTGGCGAGCACGACGATGCTCGCCGGCACCTCGGCGATGGCCTCCTTGTGGCCGACGAACGCCTCGAACTCGCGCGGCAGCTGGTGCAGCAGCGGGTCTGCGGCGCCCGCCGCCGTCAGGCTGATGCGCACGGCCTGGGAGCTCTCGCCGTAGGTGCGGTCGACGCGTGCGCCCTGGTGGGCGCCGATGGTGCCGATCCCGTAGCAGACCCCGAGGAACGGGAAGTCGCGGCGCACCACCTCGTCGAGCAGCTGCGCCAGCTCGCGCTCCACGCGCAGCTCGGTCGCCGACTTGCGCTCGACCGGCTCGCTGACGGTGAAGGGGCTGCCCGCGAGGATGATGCCCGAGTAGCGCGGGAAGTCGATCGGCGCGAGGGGCTCGCGATCTATGCGGCGCCACTCCAGCTCCTCGGGAAGCAGCCCCGTCAAGCGGCAGTACGACGCGTGCTCATCAGCCGCCTCGGCGTCTTCACCCCGGGTCGTGATGAGCAGGAACGGCTTCATGGCATCTACCGTAGCGCCATGCAGCCGTTCGCGTGCTCGGGTATCGAAGTGTTACGCCCGCTCACTCGTAGGAGCGGATGGCGACGACGGCGTTGTGGCCTCCGAAGCCGAACGAGTTCGAGACGGCCAGCTGGGGCTCGTCGCCGAGCGGGCGCGGTGACGACGACACCGACAGCGGGATCTCGGGATCCTGATCCACGAGGTTGATCGTGGGCGGAGCAATGCGGTTCTGCACGGCGAGCACGGTGAAGAGCGCCTCGATCGCGCCGGTGCCGCCGAGCAGGTGGCCGGTGGCCGCCTTGGTCGCGGAGACGGGGATCTGCTGCACGCGATCGCCGAAGACGCGGTGGAGCGCCGTGTACTCGGCGATATCGCCCACCGGGGTGGAGGTGGCGTGGGCGTTGATGTGCGTCACCTCGTCCGGCGAGGCCCCGGCCTGCGCGAGCGCCAGCTCGACGGCGCGGGCGGCGCCCTTGCCCTCGGGGTCGTTCGCGGTGATGTGGTAGGAGTCGGCGGTGATCCCGCCGCCGGCGATCTCGGCGTAGATCTTGGCGCCGCGGGCGAGCGCGTGCTCCTCAGTCTCGAGCACGAGCGCTGCTGCGCCCTCGCCCATCACGAAGCCGTCGCGATCGATGTTGTAGGGGCGCGAGGCGGTTGCGGGGGAGTCGTTGCGCTTGGAGAGCGCCTGCGCCGAGTTGAAGGACGCGAGGGTGATCGGGTGGATCGCCGCCTCGGCGCCGCCCGCGATGATCACGTCGGCGAGGCCGAGCTGCAGATGCTCGTAGGCGTTGGCGATCGACTCGGTGCTCGACGCGCAGGCGGAGGCCACCGTGCGGGCGAAGGCGCGGGCCTCGAGATGCATCGACACGGCCGCGGCGGGAGCGTTGGGCATGAGCATGGGCACGGTGAGCGGCATCACGCGCCGCGGGCCCTTCTCCCTGAGCGTGTCCCAGGCGTCGAGCAGCGTCCAGAGGCCGCCGATGCCGGTCGCCCAGTCGACGCCGAAGCGCTCGGAGGGCACCTCGGGCTTCCCGGCGTCGGCCCAGGCCTCCATCGCGGCGACGAGGGCGAAGCGGCTCGCGGGATCGAGGCGCTTCGCGACGGGGCGCTCGAGCACGTCGGCGGGGTCGACCTTGGCGGTGCCCGCGAAGTTCACCGAGAGCCCGTACTGCTCGGCCCAGTCGTTGTCGAGGGTGCGCACGCCGGACTCGCCGGCGAGCAGGGCCTCCCAGCTCTCGGGGGCGGTACCGCCGATCGGGGAGGAGGCGCCGATACCGGTGACGACGATCTTCTTGGTCATGTTTGCAGGCTCCGCGTGGTGGGACGGGTGAAAAGTCTGGTCGCCGGTCGAGCGGAGCGCAGCGGAGCCGAAACCGGATCTGCGAATCTCGATTTCGACTCGCTGCGCTCGCTCGATCGGCGAAAAGCCGCTTAGGCCTGGGCCTTGACGATGAAGTCGACTGCGTCGCCGACGGTCTTGAGGTTCTTGACCTCCTCGTCGGGAATCTTCACGTCGAACTTCTCCTCGGCGTTGACCACGATGGTCATCATCGAGATCGAGTCGATGTCGAGATCGTCGGTGAACGACTTGTCGAGCGCGACGACGTCGGCAGCGATGCCGGTCTC
>JASGDX010000025.1:0-2731 GCA_047606985.1 Leucobacter sp.
ACACCACCATCGTCGCCTCGCCGGCCTCCGACCCCGCCGGCTTCAAGTACCTGGCCCCCTACACCGGCTCGGCCATCGGCCAGCACTGGATGTACGCCGGCAAGCACGTGCTCATCATCTTCGACGATCTGTCGAAGCAGGCCGAGGCCTACCGCGCCGTGTCGCTGCTCCTCCGCCGCCCGCCGGGGCGCGAGGCCTACCCGGGCGACGTCTTCTACCTGCACTCCCGCCTGCTCGAGCGCTGCGCGAAGCTCTCGGACGAGCTGGGCGCCGGCTCGATGACCGGCCTGCCGATCATCGAGACCAAGGCCAACGACGTGTCGGCGTACATCCCGACGAACGTGATCTCGATCACCGACGGCCAGATCTTCCTCCAGTCCGACCTGTTCAACGCGAACCAGCGCCCCGCGGTCGACGTGGGCATCTCGGTCTCCCGCGTGGGCGGCGACGCCCAGGTGAAGTCGATCAAGAAGGTCTCCGGCACGCTCAAGCTCGAGCTGGCCCAGTACCGCGCGCTCGAGGCGTTCGCGATGTTCGCCTCCGATCTCGACGCGGCGAGCCGCAAGCAGCTCGCCCGCGGCGCCCGCCTCACCGAGCTGCTCAAGCAGCCGCAGTACACGCCCTACACGGTCGAGGACCAGACGGTCGCGATCTGGGCGGGCACCAACGGCTACCTCGATGAGGTGCCGGTTGAGGACATCCTGCGCTTCGAGAGCGAGTTCCTCGAGCACCTGAACAGCAACTCGGACGCCCTGAAGACGCTGCGCGACACCAACGTGCTCGACGATGACACGGTCGCCGAGCTCACCGCGCAGATCGAGAAGTTCAAGAGCGAGTTCCGCACCTCCGCGGGCAAGACCCTGAACGAGCAGTTCGAGGCGCTCGACGAGGCAGAGATCAAGCAGGAGCAGCTGGTCGTCAAGAAGTAGCGACGGACCCGGCGGGGGCGCGAGCCCCCGCCGATCCCGAACCGCCTGACCAGCCAGCCCCGACCACTACAGGAGAGACATGGGAGCGCAACTTCGGGTCTACCGGCAGAAGATCAAGTCTGCCCAGACGACCAAGAAGATCACCCGTGCGATGGAGCTGATCGCAGCCTCTCGCATTCAGAAGGCGAAGGCCCGCGTCGAGGCGTCGACGCCCTACGCCACCGCGATCACCCGCGCGGTCTCGGCCGTCGCCGTGCACTCGAACACCACCCACCCGCTGCTCACCGAGGCCGAGAAGGTCGAACGGGCCGCAGTGGTGATCTTCACCTCGGACCGCGGTCTCGCCGGCGCCTTCAACTCGCAGGTGCTGCGCGAGGCAGAGGAGCTCAGCACGCTGCTGCGCGAGGAGGGCAAGGACGTCGTCTACTACCTGGTCGGCCGCAAGGCCCAGGGGTACTTCTCCTTCCGCCGCCGCGCCTCGGAGCGGGTGTGGACCGGCGACACGGAGAACCCGACCTTCGAGACCGCCAAGGAGATCGCGGACTCGGTGCTCGAGGCCTTCGCCCGGTCCGTCGCCGATGGCGGTGTGCAGGAGATCCACCTCGTCTACAACCGCCTCATCAGCATGGTCAGCCAGGAGCCGCAGGTGCACCGGCTGCTGCCGATGCATATCGTCGAGGGCGTCGCCGAGCCGCACGATCCCGAGCCGCTGTACGAGTTCGAGCCCGACGCTCAGACGGTGCTCGACCAGCTGCTGCCGGACTACATCGAGTCGCGCATCTTCAACGCGATGCTCGACTCGGCCGCCGCGAAGCACGCCGCGACGCAGAAGGCGATGAAGTCGGCGAGCGACAACGCCGACGCGCTGATCCGCGACTACACTCGCCTCGCGAACAACGCTCGCCAGGCCGAGATCACCCAGCAGATTTCCGAGATCGTAGGCGGCGCCGACGCGCTGTCGAGCTAGAACAAGCACGAAGAGAGAGAAACATGACCGAAACCGCCGCAGTGGCGACTGAGGCCGCAACGAAGGTCGTCGGGCGGATCGCTCGAGTGACCGGCCCCGTCGTCGACATCGAGTTCCCGCACGACGCGATCCCGGGCGTCTACAACGCCCTCGAGACCACCATCGACTTCGGCGAGGGCTCCGAGCCCTACAAGCTCGTGCTCGAGGTCGCGCAGCACCTCGGCGACAACCTGGTGCGCGCCATCGCCCTCAAGCCGACCGACGGCCTCGTCCGCGGCCAGGAGGTCGTCGACACCGGCGACTCCATCACGGTGCCCGTGGGCGACGTGACCAAGGGCAAGGTCTTCAACGTGACCGGCGACGTGCTCAACCTCCCCGAGGGCGAGACCCTCGAGGTGACCGATCGCTGGAGCATCCACCGCGAGCCCCCGGCCTTCGATCAGCTCGAGTCGAAGACGCAGCTCTTCGAGACCGGCATCAAGGTCATCGACCTCCTCACCCCCTACGTGCAGGGCGGCAAGATCGGCCTGTTCGGCGGCGCGGGCGTGGGCAAGACCGTGCTCATCCAGGAGATGATCCAGCGCGTGGCCCAGGACCACGGCGGCGTGTCCGTGTTCGCCGGCGTCGGCGAGCGCACCCGCGAGGGCAACGACCTCATCCACGAGATGGACGAGGCCGGCGTGTTCGACAAGACCGCGCTCGTGTTCGGCCAGATGGACGAGCCGCCGGGGACCCGTCTCCGCGTCGCCCTCTCGGCGCTGACCATGGCGGAGTACTTCCGCGACGTGCAGAAGCAGGACGTGCTGCTCTTCATCGACAACATCTTCCGCTTCAC
>JASGDX010000026.1:0-5837 GCA_047606985.1 Leucobacter sp.
CTCGACGCGGACATCGCCGCCCAGCCGCACGGCCTCGCGGAAGGCGGAGACGAAGGCCTCCCACCAGGCCGCGGGATCCTGCTCGCTGCGCGGGGGCGATACGGGTGGATGCGAGGCGGAGGCGGAGGCGACGCGTCGGCCTTCGGCGACCGTCAGCAGTTCGACCTTGCACGACTGCGTCGAAGTGTCGACGCCGCAGACGACGGGGATGGTCATGATCGAGCTTCTCCGCGCTGCAGGGTGACGGCCTCGGGCAAACGCTGCTGTTCGCCGACGACACCGGCGGGATGGATGTGCACGACTTCCTCCCAGCTGACACCGCGCACCGCCATCAGGGTGATCGTCAGAGCATCGCCCCAGGCGCCGGCGACGAGGGTGCTGCCGAGCGCGATCAGTCCGCCGGCATCGGCATCGGCGGGGTCGGTGGTGACGTGCACGACGCGCGTCGCCGCGGTGGCGAACGGCGAGCCGGGGTTCTCCGTGACGGCGATGACGGGGGTGCCCCGCTCGACCAGCCGGGAGACGAGTGCGGTCAGTTCGACCGAGCGTCCGCCCTTGGAGAAGGCGATGACGAGGTCGGTGGGGGTGACGGCGCCCATGCCGCCGTGCAGGGCGTCCTGCGACGGCAGGTAGAAGGCCGGGGTACCCGAGACGGCGAGCAGGTGGGCAAGGCGCTCGGCCATGATGCCCGAGGTGCCCGCTCCGGTGGTGACGATCTTCCCGGTGCACGAGTCGACCTCGCGCACCACATCGGCGAAGTCGGGGCCGATCTGATCGGCGAGGTTGGCCAGGGCCTGCGCCTGCCGTTTGATGCTAGCCCGAGCGCTCTCGACCAGCTCTTCAGTCGAACCGCTCATACTGATTACCCTAGCCTCTCATTTATTGCATTCAGTGCACCGCTCGGCTTCCCGAACGGCAGCGGGTTCCGGTCCCGATCGACTCGGAAACCGGAACCCGCCGTGTTGCGAAACCGCTTACTGCTCCTGGCCGGGCAGTCCCTCGTAAGCGATGTCGCCGGTCTCGAGGTTGCCGGCGATCAGTTCGCTCAGACCGCTGAGGAAGGTCTCGCGGTCGGTCACCACGTGCTCGATCGCGTCGTCGACGTTATCCGCGGTGATCGGGGGCATGATGTAGACGAGCTCCTTCTCGACGTCTTCGCCGCGGGCGATCTTCGCCGCCACGGCCACGCCGGTGGCGAGCTGCACGGTGCCGTTCTGCAGCGAGGTGCCGATGAAGTCGCCGTTCTTCACGGCGTTGAGTCCGTCCTCGATGCCGTCGATGCCGACGACCGGCACGTCGTCCATGCCGGCCTCGCGCAGCGCCTGCTTGGCGCCGAGACCCATGTCGTCGTTCTGCGAGATCACGCCGTCGATGTCGTCGCCGAACGCCGAGATCCAGTTCTTCATCTTGTTGACGGCCTCGTCACGGCTCCAGTTGGCCGTGTCCTTGGCGAGCACCTCGATGTCGGGGTTCTCGGCGAGCACCTCGTCGATGCCGGCGCCGCGGTTGATCTCGCCCGAGCCGCCGAGGGGGCCCTGCAGGATCACGACGTTGCCCTTGCCGCCGAGCTCGTCGACCATCATCTGGGCCTCCTGCGCACCGGCTGCGACGTCGTCGGGCTGCACGCTGCCGGCGACATCGGAGTTGTTGAGCGTGGCGTTCACGTCGAGGAAGGGAATGCCCGCCTCCTTGGCCGCGGTGACCTGGGGCTGCAGTGTGTCGGCCTGCACGGGCACGACCACGATGGCGTCGACGCCGGCCTGGATGAACTGATCGACCTGGGTCGCCTGGGTGGTGACGTCCATCTTCGCGACGTTCCAGAGCACCTCGATGTTGTTCTCCTCGGCGTAGCGGTCGATGCCCTCCTTGCCCTCGGTGATGAACGACGACATGTCGTAGACGGTCACGCCGACGGTGACGCGGTCGTCGCCGCCCTCACCCGAGGCGTCCGACGAACCCTTGTTTGCATTGGGGTCGCCTGCGCCGCAGGCCGCGAGCGAGAGCGCGACGACACCGGCAGCGGTCGCGGCGAACGCGCGAGTCGGCCAAGACTTGAACTTCATGGTTGAACTCCTTCTGGATATTTGGTTTGGAGAATTTCTGAGGCACCCGGGCAAGGCCCGGGTCACACCCTTCGGCGCTTGGTGGACCACACGTCGACGGCGACCGCGGCTACGATGAGCACGCCCTTGATCACGTCCTGCCAGTAGGCGGGAACGGTGAGGATGTCGAGACCGTTGTTGAGGGTCTGGATCAGCAGCAGGCCGAGCGCGGTGCCCCAGATGGTGCCGCGGCCGCCCATGAGGCTGGCGCCGCCGATGACGACCGCCGCGATGGCGTCGAGCTCGTAGCCCTGACCGAGGTTGGGCGAGCCGCTGATGACGCGCGACGAGAGCATGATGCCGGAGAGGCCGGCCAGAGCGCCGCTGATGGCGTAGACGCTGTACAGCACGCGACCGGTCTTGACACCGGCGATCTTGGCCGCCAGCGGGTTGCCGCCGACCGCGTAGACGCGCATGCCGTACGAGGAGCGCTTCATGAGCAGCCCGAAGCCGACGATCGCGATGATCATGAGCACGACCGGGATCGTGAGTCCGAAGATGCGCGTGTTGGCGAAGTCGCCGTAGCCCTCGGGCAGGCCGTTGATAGGAGCGCCGTCGCCGAGCACGAAGGCGAGACCGCTGGCGAGGGTCAGCATGCCCAGTGTCACGATGAATGGTGGCACGTTCATGAGCGCCACGATCAAGCCGTTGACCGACCCGGCGACGAAGCCGATGACGAGGGCGACGACCACCGCGAGCCAGAGCTGGTCGGGCATCGCCTTCGCCGTCACCGCTGCCGACATCGCGCTGAGCGCGATGATGCTGCCCACGGAGAGGTCGATGCCGCCGGTCAGGATCACGAGTGTCTGCCCGAGCGCGATCAGCGCGAAGGGCGCGGCGGCGACGAGGATCGTCACCACGTTGTCGACGGTGCCGAAGCGCGCGCTGCGATACAGGAAGAAGGCGATGATGAGCAGCATCACGATCACCATCGCGTAGCGGATGGCGAGATCCTTGAACCAGCCGCCGGAGAATCGGCGCGCTGCGCCGTCCTCCACGGTCTTCATCACCTCGGTGTTGGTCGGGTTCGACATCTTATGCGTCCTTTCGCGCGGCATCGGTCGACACGGCGCCAGTCGACGCGGCCTCGAGGCCGCTGGCGAGTCGGAAGATTCGGTCTTGCACTTCTGGGTTGCTGAGCTCCTCCGCCGAGAGCTCGCCCGCGACGGCTCCGTCGCGGAGCACGAGAGCACGGTGAGACAGGCTGAGGATCTCGGGCATATCGCTGGAGGCCATCAGCACGGCCATGCCGCTCGCGGCGAGATCGACGATGATGCGGTAGATCTCGCTGCGGGCGCCGACATCGACACCGCGGGTGGGCTCGTCGAGCAGCAGCACATCGACGTCGTGGGTGAGCCAGCGCGCCAGCACCACCTTCTGCTGGTTGCCGCCGGAGAGCGTCTCCATGACCTGGTCGAGACCGCGGCTGCGCAGACGCACCGACTCGGTGACCTCCTTGACCTTCTCCCGGCGATAGCGCTGACGCAGCAGACCGCTGGTCGAGAACTGGGAGAGCCACGGGAGGGTTCCGTTGTCGAGCACCGACATGCTCAGCACCGCGCCCGCGCCCTTGCGGTCCTCGGGCACGAGCGCCATCTTCGCGAGGATCGCGGCTGACGGTTCACCGGGCTTCACCCGCTTGCCGCTCACCCGCACTTCACCGCTCACCGCGTGGCGCACCCCGAAGACGGTCTCCATCAGCTCGGTGCGGCCGGCGCCCACGAGCCCGGCGAGACCGACGATCTCTCCACGGCGCACGTGCAACGAGATCGGCTCACTCGCTCCGGGAACCTGCAGATCGTCGATCTCGAGCAGCACCTCGTCGGAGAAGCCGCCTCGCTCGGGGAAGAGATCCTCGAGCTCGCGGCCGATCATCGCGGTCACGATGTCGTCGTCGGAGATCTCGGTGAGCAGCTTGTCCTGCACGAGCGCGCCGTCGCGCAGCACGATGACGCGGTCGGCGATCGCCCGCATCTCCTCCATCTTGTGGGTGGTGAAGAGCAGTGCGACACCGCGATCCCGCAGCTTGCCCATGACCTCGAGCAGCCGGCCCACCTCGCGTTCCGCGATCGCGCTCGACGGCTCGTCGAGCAGGATCACACTGGCACCGGTGTTGGTGGCCTTGGCGATCTCGATGATCTGGCGGACGCCGACGGGCAGATCGCCCATGCGCGTGCGCGGATCGATGTCGAGACCGAAGACCGCGAGCTGCTCGGCGGCGACCTTGATCATCTCCTTGCGGCGCAGGCCGAAGGGGCCGCGCAGTTCGCGGCCGATGAACAGGTTCTCGTAAACCGACATCTCGAGGATCGAGGCGAGCTCCTGCGGCACGATCGCGACGCCGAGGCGGTGCGCGATCTGCGCGTTGCCCGCGGGGAGCCGCTCGCCGCTCACATAGACCTCGCCGGCATCGGGTCGATACTGCCCCGAGGCGATCTTCATGAGCGTCGACTTGCCCGCACCGTTCTCGCCCGCCAGCGCGGTGATGGTGCCGGGCTCGAGGCTCAGCGTGATCCCGCGGAGCACTGGCACCCCGCCGAAGCCTTTGATGATGCCGCGGCACTCAAGCAAAGCCGAGTTCGATGCACCGGGGACGTTCATGCCGTCCGCCGTCTCCTGATCAGACAAAGCACCACCCTCCTCTCCTGAGCGACGAGAGCCTCGCTTCGTCGCGATCGTTCATCCGCCGTTAATTCAGCCGCGCACTTTTTCTACCACACTTCTCACACATGAGAAACCATATCGCTCATATGAGCAGTGCTACAGTTGACATCACCGACGCCCTCCCGCGCACGGGTCGAGAACCCGAGGAGCCAACGATGTACACCGACGCCCAGGCAGCCCACGTCGCCACCAGGCACTACATCGACGGCCTATCGCGCATTGAAATCGCTGATGAGATGGGGATTTCTCGATTCGCGGTGGCGAGGATCCTGCAACGCGCCCGCGACAGCGGCATCGTGCGCTTCGAGATCTCCTCCCCCAGCGATCTCGACCTCTCGCTCTCAAATGCGTTACAAGAACGTTACGGTCTGCGAAACGCACTCGCCATCGTCGCGCCGTCCGACTCGCTCGATGCCATCCGCATAGCGCTCGGAAAAGCGAGCGCCCGCCTGCTCGGCGAGATCGTCACCGACGACGACGTGCTCGGGATCACCGCGGGCCGCACCCTGCGGGAGATGGCGACGGCGCTCGAGAGCCTGGCACGAGCAGACGTGGTGCAGCTGGGCGGTGTCGCCGCCGGCATTCAGGAGAGCGGGGTCGAGCTCGTACGCAAGATCGCCTGCGTCTCTGGAGGAACGCCTCATCCACTGCTCGCGCCCCTGATGACGCAGAGCGTCGAGGCCGCGCAACTGCTCAAGCAGGAGCCCGCCGTACGGGAAACCATGTCGCACTTCCCGCGCATCACCATCGCCGTCGTGGGAATCGGCAGCTGGAACCCGGCCGACTCACAGGTGTATCTGCTCGCGCGGCGTCTCGGCCTGCTCGGCCCGTTGCTGGAGCAAGGAGTCTGCTCCGAGGTCGGCGCGATCACCCTCGACAGGGAAGGCCGGGAGATCGGCCTCTACACCGACCGTTCGATCGCCATCGACTCGACCGCGCTGCGCAAGATACCGGAGGTGGTCGCCGTCGCCGGCGGCCGGGAGAAGACCGAGGCCATCGCCGCGACCCTGCGCAGCGGGCTCATCACCTCTCTCGTCTGCGACACCGGCGTCGCCCGCGCGCTGCTCTCAG
>JASGDX010000027.1:0-4410 GCA_047606985.1 Leucobacter sp.
CCCCGTCGACGGCCGTCGCGGCGGGCGGCCGTCGCGGCGCTCGCCGTCGCGGTGCTCGGCCTGTCGGGCTGCGGGATCCTGCCGTCCCTGCTGCCAGGGGCGTCGTCGCACGGCACCGCCGATCCCGAGCAGGAACTCGGGCCGCTGCCCGATCCGCCCCCAGCCACGATCACGGGCTTCGGATCGCAGCAGCCCGAATGGGAGGACTGCGGAAGCGGCATGGAGTGCGCCGACGTCTACGCCCCGCTCGACTGGGACGACCTGAAGGGCGATCGCATCACGCTGCGGCTGGTGAAGCACCCGGCCACCGGCGGCGACCCGATCGGCACGCTGTTCGTGAACCCGGGCGGCCCGGGGGCCTCCGGCGCCGAGTACGTGGCCGACAGCATCGAGTACACCGTCCCCGCCGACGTGCTGAGCGCCTACGACGTGGTCGGGTGGGACCCGCGCGGCGTCGGCGCCTCGTCGGCCGTGCACTGCTACGACGCCAAGGGCATGGATGACTATCTGTTCGGGCTGGGGGAGGAGGCCGACCTCGAGCCCGGCAGTGACGAGTGGATCGCGGCGGCGCTCGACGAGGCGAAGGCGTTCGGCGAGGCCTGCGAGCAGGGCACCGGCCCGCTGCTCGGCCACGTCTCCACCGCGTCCACGGTGCGCGACCTCGAGATGCTGCGCGCCATCTCCGGCGACGACAAGCTCAACTACCTCGGCTTCTCGTACGGCACCTACATCGGGGCGCGCTACGCCGACGCCTACCCCGAGCGCGTCGGCAGGCTCGTGCTCGACGGGGCGATGGATCCCTCCACCACTCTCGCCGACGTGGTGCGCGAGCAGACCCGCGGCTTCGAGCTGGCGCTGCGCGCCTACGTCGCCGACTGCCTCGACCGCTCCAACTGCCCGCTCAGCGGCACTGTCGACGACGCGATGGCCGGCATCGGCGCCCTGCTCGACGGGGTGGAGGAGCACCCGCTGCGCGGATCGGACGGGCGCATGCTGTCGGCGAACACCATGCTCACGGCCATCATCACCCCGCTCTATGCGCAGAGCAACTGGGGCTACCTCGACGACCTCATCACCAGCGTGAACGCGGGCGATGCCGACGTGGCGCTGTCGCTCGCCGACTTCTACTACGACCGCTCCGGCGGCGAGTACCTCAGCAACTCGACCGAGGCGTTCTCGGCCATCAACTGCCTCGACTACCCGGGCGGGATCGACGTCGAGCGCATGCGGGCCGAGGCGAAGGAGCTCGCCGAGATCGCCCCCACGATCGGCCGCTTCCAGGGCTACGGCGACATCTCCTGCGCGGGCTGGCCCGTGCAGGGCCCGCAACAGCGTGGCGCGGTGACGGCCGCGGGCGCCGACCCCATCCTCGTCGTCGGCACCACCGGCGACCCCGCGACGCCCTACCGGTGGGCCGAGTCGCTCGCCGGGCAGCTCGAGAGCGGGGTGCTCGTCACCTATCAGGGCGAGGGGCACACCGCCTACGGCGAGAACGCCTGCGTCAACGCCGTCGTCGACGCCTACCTCCTCACGGGCGCGGTGCCCGCGGAGGACCCGCGCTGCTCGTAGGGCGCGGCGTCCGGGCCCGGGTCTCGGGGGTGTTCGGTGCGGGTTGGTGCCGGTTGCGCGTTCGGTGCGGTCGCGCGCGGTCCCGTGCCGCCCGGCACCCTCGGGGCTCGCGCAACGCAGGAGATTCGCGTTCCCGAGGAAGGAAGGGCGCCGGATCTCCCTCGGGAGCGTGAATCTTCTGCTTGACGCGAGTCGTGACGGGCGAAGCGCCCCGGCACGGCACCGCCGCCGCACGCCCGAACCCTCACACGGATCGTGCTAAAGTGTTTGCTTGTGCGTGGGATCGATCCCGCGCCCCGCCGACTTAGCTCAGGGGTAGAGCAGTTCCCTCGTAAAGAACAGGTCGTGGGTTCAAATCCCACAGTCGGCTCTGAAACGCCCTCGCTCCGCGGGGGCGTTTCCCGCTCCTGCGGGATTTCCCGAGAACCCAGTACTGGCCTGTCGGCCAGCGGCATCGGCGCGCAACGCTGGCGCGTTGCCTTGAGCGCCTGGCCGGGGTTCAAATCCCACAGTCGGCTCCACCGCAGTCGGCTCTGATGTCATCCCGACCGCAGTCGGCTCCGAAGCGCCCTCGCTTCGGGGGGGGGCTCCTGCGGTATCCACCAGCCCCGTCGCCCTCCGGCGTCGCAGCCCGCCCGTCCGCCCTCCGGCGGCACGGCCGCGCCGTCGCATAGGCTAGGCGCGTGACCACACCTCCGAGCGCAGCCAATCCCGCACCGGTCGATCCCGCAGCCGCAGCGACGGCCCGGCCCCCGGCCAAGCCGCGCATCGCGGTGTGGGACAACGCGCGCTTCCTGCTGATCGTGCTCGTGGTGATCGGCCACGCGATCTCCACGGTGCGCACCGACTCGCAGCTCGGCTTCGCGCTGTACGCCTACATCTACCTCTTCCACATGCCGGCGATGATCCTGCTCTCCGGCCTGTTCTCGCGCCCCGAGACGACGCCCAAGGCCATTCGCTCCACGATCCAGCTGATCGTGATCTGGCTGACGTGGGAGGCGATCTGGGCGGTGATCCACTTCGCGGTGGAGGGCGAGACGCCGGGGCAGAACTTCCTGGTCTCGCCGGCGTGGACGCTGTGGTTCCTGGTGACGCTCGCCACGATGCGCATCCTGCTGCCCTACGTCGCGATGCTGCGGCGCCCGCTGCTGTTCTCGATCGCGGTCGCGCTGGGTTCGAGTATCCTGCCGGCGATCGGCACGCCGTTCTCGGCGTCGCGCACGCTCGCGTTCCTGCCGTTCTTCGTGGCTGGCTGGCTGATCCGCGACCGCGGCTGGCTCGACGGGCAGTGGTTCGTGCGCCCGTCGCGGAAGGCGCTGACGGCGGCATGGATCGGGATCGCCGCGCTCGCCGCGGGCTTCGCGCTGAGTCCCGGGCTGCGCGGCTTCTGGCGCATCGACAAGTGGCTGACCTGGCGCGACGACTACGCCTGGCTGTTCCGGCACGCGCCGATCGGGGACTGGGCCCCGTCCCAGTGGATCTGGACGACGCTGGGGGGCATCGCGGTCGCGGCCGTGCTCATGGCGGTCGCCGCGGCCCTGACGCTCGCGCTGCTGATCGTCACCCCGCGAGGGCAGAGCGCGATGACGGCGTGGGGATCCCGCACCCTCTTCGTCTACCTGCTGCACGGGCCGATCATCTGGGTGCTGCGCGAGACAGGCGCGATCGAGTGGGCGAACGGCCTCGGCTGGCCGGGGTTGCTCGGCATCGCGGCGTTCGCGATCGCTCTCGCGGTGCTGCTGTCGCTGGCGTGGGTGCCGAAGGCGTTCGGGCCGATCGTCGAGCCCCGCTTCGACTGGGTGCTGCGGCGCTCGTAGGGCTCAGGGCCTTCTCTCAGCGCGCCGGTCCTCGTGAATGTCGGAGGTGGGCGGTACGTTCGGAGCAGACGCCTCGCCGGGGCGCCCGATCGAGGAGGACGCCATGCCGCTGGGCCGCATCGGGCCGACGCACCGCGGTGCGGAGGGCGGGGCGGGATCGGCGCGCGCGGCGCGGGCGCTCGCTCTGCTGGCCTCGGCGGCGATGCTCGTCGGCTGCGCCCAGATCGCGCCCGAGACCGGCTGGAAGCCGCCGGAATGGCCCGACGCCTCGGGCTCGCACCTGGTGCCGGTGCGGACCGGCGCCTCGGGGAACGCGGGGCGGGAGGATGCGGGATCCGGGAGCGACGGCGCCGGGAGCGATGGGCCCGCGGGCGATGGCGGCTCCGCGGAGGGCACCGGCATCGGATCTCCGGTGGACACGGCCGGAGGAGACCTGGGCTTCATCGAGCGGCGCGTGCGCAACGACCACTCGCGGCTCCAGGCGCGCTACGTGGAGATCCCGGGCCGGAACGCGTTCAACGATCGAGTGGCCGGCCTGATAAGGGAGGCCGTCGACGCGACCGGCGCCACATTCAGCCCCGAGGTCTTCCCGGTGTCCGCCGGGCTCTCCCGGGCGGGCTGCGTGCCCGGTTCGGCCGGCCTACCGGCGGCGCAGGTGCTCTCAGACCCCGAGACCGGCCCGCCAGACGGCACCGGCACGGCGGTGGTGTGCGAGGTGGCGGCGGCGTTCGGCGGATACGCCGGGGTCACGATGCGCACCGTCTCCGGCGGTCCCGACGAGGTGAAGCGCGACGAGTTGGTCACGCTCTACGCCGACATCGAGAACGGCGAGGTGCACGAGGCGAAGGACCTGTGGACCCCCGATGCGGCGGACGGGCTCTGGCACCGTGCCGTCGAACTGCTGCGACGGGAGGCGGGCGGTCTGAGCCGAGCGCCCGCGTCCGCCCCCGACGACGCGCAGCTCGCGCTGGCGCGGCGCGCGCTCGGCACGGTGCGCTTCGGCGAGGGCGGCGTGCGCTTCACG
>JASGDX010000028.1:0-4105 GCA_047606985.1 Leucobacter sp.
CACTCACGTGCGGTCTCCCTCGGTGGTCGATGGCGGGCGGCGGCGACGGCGACGGACGGCCGCTGCGCTTTTTTGTCAGCTACGTCGCTTACCCTTGATTCTATGACCCGTCAGACATCACAGTCCTCGCGCGTGCGCTCGTTCAAACCGCGCAGCGCGGGAGGTGCCCTCGGAGGCATCATCGGAGCCATCGCCATGAGCGTCATCGCCGGCGTGCTCGTCACCGCGGCCGTCACGCCCGTGGTCGCCCTGAGCGGCATCTCCGCGTCGTCGGCGATCGGCATCTTCGAGAAGCTCCCGAACCACCTCAACCCGGGTCGTCTCGCCGAGCCGTCGACGCTCTACGCGACCGCCAGCGACGGCACGGTCCACAAGCTCGCCGAGTTCTACGACCAGGATCGCGAGACGGTGAGCTGGGACAACATCTCGCAGTTCGTGAAGGATGCGGCGGTCGCCGAGGAGGATCCGCGCTTCTACACCCACGGTGGCGTCGATGTGCTCGCCTCCGCGCGAGCGGTGCTGCAGAACGCCGCGGGCAGCGGTTTCTCGGGCGCCTCCACCATCACGATGCAGTACGTGCGCAACGTGCTCATCCAGGAGGCCACCAACATCCCCGACGTGGAGGCCCAGAAGGAGGCGGCCAAGGAGTACACCGATCCCAACATGCAGCGCAAGCTCCAGGAGATGCGCTACGCGATCAGCATCGAGAAGAAGTACCCGAAGGATGAGATCCTGCTCGGCTACCTCAACATCGCG
Source organism: Leucobacter sp. (assembly GCA_047606985.1). Classification (GTDB taxonomy): domain Bacteria; phylum Actinomycetota; class Actinomycetes; order Actinomycetales; family Microbacteriaceae; genus Leucobacter. The sequence continues at coordinate 757 of JASGDX010000028.1, forward strand.
CTCTACGGCCGCACGATCTACGGCATCGAGTCTGCCGCGCAGTACTACTACAGCAAGTCGGCGAAGGACGTGACCCTGGCCGAGGCCGCCAGCCTGGTGGCCATCGTCAACAACCCCTCGCTCTACCAGCTCGACGTGGAGGAGAACCTCCCCGCGAACAAGGAGCGCCGCGACAAGATCCTCAAGAGCATGCTGAACCACGGCAAGATCACGAAGGCCCAGTACCAGGAGGCGGTCGACACCCCCGTCGAGCCGAAGATCAAGCAGCGGGAGCAGGGCTGCTTCGTCGCCGAGCGCAACTACGGCCTCGGCCACTTCTGCGACTTCGTGCAGCGCTACATCAAGAACGACCCCAACTTCGGCGAGAACGAGACCGAGCGCCAGTTCAACTTCAGCCGCGGCGGCTACAAGATCTACACCACGATCGACCTCGACATGCAGGCGGCGGGCCTCGAGGCCATGCGAGCCACGGTCCCTGCCCTCCTGGACGGCATCAACGTGGGCGCAGCGACGAGCAGTGTCGAAGTGGGCACCGGACGGGTGCTCACGATGTTCCAGAACCGCCCGTTCAACAACGCTCAGGAGTTCCTCGACACCCATCCCGACTACACGGGCATCAACTACAACACCGACTTCGAGTACGGCGGTTCGAACGGTTTCCAGGTCGGCTCGACCTTCAAACCGGTCACCCTCGCCGAGTGGATCCGCACGGGCCACTCCGTGCGCGATGTCGTGAACGTGAACGGCCGCACGGTGCAGGAGAATACGTTCAGGGCCTCCTGCATGACGGACGGCGTCTACGGTTTCGGCCAGTTCACGTTCTCGAACGACAACACCGGCACGCGCGGCAATCAGCCGGTGCTCACCGCGATCGCCAACTCCGTCAACGGCGGTCTCGTCTCCATGCAGCAGCAGATGGATCTCTGCGACACCTTCACCACCGCGCAGAAGCTCGGCATCCACCGAGCCTCCGACTTGCCGGTTTGGACGCAGGAGGACATCGACAACGGGCTCGCCCCGGCCGACCAGCTGGGCAAGGTCAAGACTGTCCCGACCCTCAACGGCAATCCTCGTGACCTCTCGATGGTGCCCTCGAACGTCTACGGCGGTATCGATGAGATTGCCCCGATCACGATGGCCTCGGCCTACGGCGCATTCGCCGGCGACGGCTCCGTCTGCACGCCCGTCCCCATCGACAAGATCATCGGCCCCGACGACGAGCCCGTGCCCTTCACCAAGAGCAAGTGCACCGAGGCCATCGCCCCGGAGGTCGCGGCAGGCGTGGCCTACGCCCTGCAGTACACGGTCACCAACGGCCTGGCCCGCCACGCGGCCTCGGCGTTCGGCGTGCCGCACATCGCGAAGACCGGCACCACCGACGATGTGGTCGATAACTGGACCGTCGGCGCCAGCACGAAGGTCGCCACCGCGACCTGGGTGGGCAACGCCGGCCCGGTCTGCTGGGGCGACCCCAATGTGGCGGGCAACTGCGGCCGCGTCTCCACACAGCCGTTCGGCGGCCTCATGTACGCCGACCAGACCATCTGGCCGGCCGTGATGAACATAGCCGACCAGAAGTACGGCGGCGACGCCTTCCCCGAGCCCGCGGCGGCTGCGCTGCGCACCACCTACGTGAAGGTGCCCGACGTTCGCGGCAAGAGCTTCGATGAGGCCAGCAGCATCCTCACACAAGCCGGGTTCAACGTCGTCGACGGCGGCGAGCGGGATTCGTCGGTCGCGAAGGGCATGGTCGCCGGCACCGACCCCGCCGCCGACGCCGACGCCGGTCTCGGCTCTGGCATCACCATCTACCGCAGCAACGGCGCGGCGACGGAGGTGCCTGGCGGACTCGTGGGATCCACCGGCAACCAGGCGAAGTCCGAGCTCACCGACGCCGGCTTCCGGAACGTCGACTTCACCTGCGAAGCGGGCGGCAAGGCCGATACGAAGAAGGACCTGGTGACGTCCGTGAGCCCGGAGAGCGGATCCGATGCCCGCACCAGCGCGAAGATCACGCTGACGCTCGACTGCGGCAAGAGCTGAGGCCGAGCACCATGCAGCGATCGCCTCGCTCCGCCGCGGCCGCCCTCGGGCTGGCCGCGGCGGGAACGCTCGTGTGGTCCACGCTGATCGAGCGCCGCCTGTTCACCGTGCGCAGGCACGCACTGCCGCTGCTCGCGGAGGGTGCCGCCCCGATCCGCGTGCTGCAGCTCTCCGATCTGCACCTCGCCCCCTGGCAGGCGCACAAGATCGACTGGGTGCGATCCCTCGCTCGGCTGCGCCCCGACCTCGTCGTGCTCACGGGCGACCTCATGGGGCACCTGCAGGCCCGTCCGGCGCTGCTGTTCGCACTGCGACCGCTCATCGAAGCGGCACCGACGGTGTTCGTGCACGGGTCCAACGACTACTACGGGCCGATGTTCAAGAACCCGGTCAAGTATCTGCTCGAGCCGAGCCGCAAGAGCACGCGCACGCCCGACATCGACAACGCGGCTCTCACGTCCGGGCTCGAGCAGCTCGGCGCGATCAACCTCAACAACTCAGCCGCCCGCATCGAGGTGCGCGGCACCTCCCTCGATCTGCTCGGCCTCAACGACCCGCACATCCGCTACGACGACGCGAGCGCCATGCGCGCCGAACTCGCCGCGCACTACGCGGAGGACGGCGAGGACGGGGCGGAGCCGGCGCCGTTGCGCATCGGCGTGGTGCACGCCCCCTACCAGGAGGCCCTCGGCGAGCTCCTCGACGACGGGGTCGAGCTGATCCTCGCCGGCCACACGCACGGCGGCCAGGTGCGCGTTCCCGGCATCGGCGCGCTCACCTCGAACTGCGACCTGCCCACCGCGCAGGCGCGCGGGCTGAGCGTCTGGTACGACGCCCACCGAGCGGCCTTCCTCAACGTGAGCGCCGGCCTCGGCAACTCGATCTACGCGCCCGTGCGGTTCGCGTGCCGCCCAGAGGCCTCGCTCATCACGCTGGAGGCGGTGCGGTAGATCCCGCGGGTTGAGCGGAGCGACGAAGGGGCGGAGTCAAAACCCGGGATCCAAAGGCCCTTGATTTCGACTCCGCTCAATCGGCGGAGTGCTGCGCTCAATCGGCCGCGAGCTTCGCCGCGACCAGCTCCGCGATCTGCACCGCGTTGAGCGCGGCGCCCTTGCGCAGGTTGTCGTTGCTGACGAACAGCACGATGCCCCGCCCGTCCGGCACCGACTGGTCGACCCGGATCCGGCCGACGAACGACGGGTCCTTACCGGCCGCGAGCCGCGGCGTCGGCACATCGACCAGCGCCACTCCAGGCGCGGTGGCGAGCAGGCCGCGGGCCCGGTGCGGGCTGAGTTCCTCGGCGAAC
>JASGDX010000029.1:0-4084 GCA_047606985.1 Leucobacter sp.
CGCCGAGGTCGAAGACGAGGATCAGCTCGTCCTCCTTGCCCTTGTCGAGGCCGTAGGCGAGGGCCGCCGCGGTGGGCTCGTTGATGATGCGGAGCACGTTGAGGCCCGCGATCTCGCCGGCCTCCTTGGTGGCCTGGCGCTCGGCGTCGTTGAAGTAGGCGGGCACGGTGATGACCGCGTCGGTCACCTTGTCGCCGAGGTAGGTCTCGGCGTCGCGCTTCAGCTTCATGAGGGTGCGGGCGCTGATCTCCTGCGCGGTGTAGCGCTTGCCGTCGATCTCGTCGCTCTTCCAGTCGGTGCCCATGTGGCGCTTGACCGAGGCGATGGTGCGGTCGACGTTGGTGACGGCCTGGCGCTTCGCGGTCTCGCCGACGAGCACCTCCCCGTCCTTGGTGAACGCCACGATCGAAGGGGTCGTGCGGAACCCCTCGGCGTTCGCGATGACGGTGGGCTCGCCGCCCTCGAGCACGGCGACCACGGAGTTGGTGGTGCCGAGGTCGATGCCTACTGCGCGGGACATGTGTTCTCCTTCGATGGTTCGGGATCGGGGCGCTGCGCGCCCCTCGGTCTGACGGCTTCGGGCTCTCGCGGCTCACCGCGATCACCTTGAGCCTGATGCGCTCAAGTTTAGTCGTCGCGGGGTCGGCGTCAAGCTCGGGGTGTGAAACTTGAGCCGCACTCACTCAACTTTCAGCTTGGGCGCGCCCTGTTTTTCTTGCTCGGAGCGGGCGGGAGCGGGGCCGCTCCTGCTCGTCGACGACCTCGTCGACAGCCGCTGGACCCTGACCGTCGCGGCCCGGACGCTGCGCGCCGCAGGCGCCTCCGAGGTGCTCCCCTTCGCGTTGGCGGCCGTCGGATGAGCGCGGCCTCGCGGGACGAAGGGGCGGCGTTCCCGCCTCGATACCAGTACGCTGGCGGCATGGGCGAGACGACGACGCAGGCTCCCGACGCGGCACCGGTGAAGAGGCGCACCGTCTTCGCGTGGTCGCTCTGGGACTGGGGATCGGCGGCGTTCCAGGCGGTCGTCACCACCTTCGTCTTCACCGTCTACCTCACCAGCGACCCCTTCGGCGAGGAGGCGGAGGTCTCGACGAAGCTCGGCACCACGCTGCTCATCGCCGGCATCATCGTTGCGCTCGTCGCGCCGGTGCTCGGGCGCCTCACCGACGCCGCCGGTCGCCGCAAGACCTGGCTGGGCATCAACACCGGCATCGTGGTGGCCTCGAACGCGCTCATGGTGCTCGTCGCCCCGGGCGAGCAGTACCTGCTGCTCGGCCTCGTGCTGCTCGCCGTCGGCAACGTCGCGTTCGAGTTCGCGAGCGTCAGTTACAACGCCATGCTCGGGCAGATCTCCAACAACCGCAACGTGGGCAAGATCTCCGGCTTCGGCTGGGGCATGGGCTACATCGGCGGCATCATGCTGCTCGGTATCCTGCTCGTCGGGTTCATCTTCCCCGAAGTCGGCTGGTTCGGCGTGACCTCCGCAGACGCCTGGAACATCCGCGTCGCCATGGTGATCTCGGCGCTGTGGTTCGGCGTCTTCGCGATCCCCGTGTTCTTCGCGGTGCCAGAGATCCCGGGCGACCCGAACGCGAAGAGCACCGGCCGCGGCCTCCTCACCGCCTACGGCGACCTCTTCCGCAGCATCGCCGACCTCTGGCGCAACGCCCGTCAGACCCTCTTCTTCCTCATCGCGAGCGCCGTGTTCCGCGACGGCCTCGCCGGCGTCTTCACCTTCGGCGGCGTCATCGCGGCGCGCAGCTTCGGCTTCGACAACACCACCGTGATCCTCTTCGCCATCTCGGCGAACGTCATCGCGGGGCTCGCAACGATCCTGATCGGTCTGTTCGAGGACCGCATCGGAGCGAAGCCCGTGATGATGTTCTCCATCATGCTCATGGTCGTGTGCGGCATGCTCGTGTTCATCCTCAGTCCGATGGGCTCCTGGGTGTTCTGGGTGTTCGGCCTGCTGCTGTGCATCTTCGTCGGCCCCGTGCAGTCGGCGTCGCGGTCCTTCCTCGCCCGGCTCATCCCTCCGGGCCGCGAGGGCGAGATCTTCGGCCTCTACGCCACCACCGGCCGTGCGGTCTCCTTCCTCGCGCCCGCGGCCTTCACCGCGGCCGTGGCGCTCGGCAGCACCACCATCTTCGGCATCCTCGGCATCGCGCTGGTGCTGCTGGTCGGCCTGATCCTGCTGCTGCCGGTCAAAGCGGGACGGTAGCGCGGTCGGGCGTGCGCTCTCAGGGTCGATCCCGATCCCGCACCCGCCGATCCGCACGCCCGCCGTCCAGTATTCTGACGGGGTGCCCCGCCCCGATCTCTCGCCCGAGCAGCTCGCCGTGTACGAGCGCATCGAGCACACCCGCGAGCACATCTTCGTCACGGGCCGCGCGGGCACGGGCAAGTCGACGATCCTCAACCACCTCGCCTGGAACACCAGCAAGATCATCGCGGTCTGCGCGCCCACCGGCGTCGCCGCGCTCAACGTGGGCGGGCAGACGATCCACTCGCTGCTGCGCCTGCCCACGGGCATCATCGCCGACCACGACCTCGATCAGCCCGCCGAGCTGAAGAAGATGCTCGCCTCCATCGACACCCTCGTGATCGACGAGATCTCGATGGTGTCGGCCGACCTCATGGACGCGATCGACCGATCGCTGCGGATCGCGCGCGGCAAGCGGCACGACCCCTTCGGCGGCGCGCAGATCATCATGTTCGGCGATCCCTTCCAGCTGCCGCCGGTGCCGCCGCGCGATCCGCACGAGCGCGCCTACTTCGCCGACACCTACCGCTCGCTGTGGTTCTTCGACGCGAAGGTGTGGGCGACGACGCCGATGAGCGTGATCGAGCTGGCCGAGGTGCACCGGCAGCGCGACGACCGCTTCAAGGAGATCCTGGGTGCGGTGCGGCACGGCGTGGTGACCGAGGATCAGGCGGCGGATCTGAACGCTGCGGGATCCCGGCCCGCACCGCGCGGGGCGCTCACGCTCGCCACCACGAACGCGACCGTCAACCGCATCAACGCTCAGCGGCTCGCCGAGATCAAGGGCTCCTCGCTGCGGGCCGTCGCCGAGATCAACGGCGAGTTCCGCGAGAACACCTACCCCGCCGACGAGGTGCTCGAGCTGAAGCCGGGCGCACAGGTGATGTTCCTGCGCAACGATTCCGACGGGCGCTGGGTCAACGGCACGATCGGCACCGTGTCGCGCGTCGACGGCACCGTCTGGGTGGAGGTGGACCGCGAGGAGTTCGAGGTCGAGCCCACCGTCTGGGAGCGCTACCGCTACCGCTACGACGCCGAGACGAAGAAGCTCGAGAAGGAGGTCGTGGCCGAGTTCGAGCAGTTCCCGCTGCGGCTGGCGTGGGCGGTCACCGTGCACAAGTCGCAGGGGCACACCTACGACGAGGCCCTCGTGGATCTCGGGCCGCGGGCGTTCAGCGCGGGCCAGACCTATGTGGCGCTGAGCCGGGTGCGCTCGCTCGAGGGGCTCTACCTGCAGCGCCCGCTGCAGCCGCGGGACGTGATCGTCGACCCCAACGTGGTGCGCTTCATCGACCAGCGCTCCGCGAACGGCGGGGCGCCCGACGGCCTCCTGATCTGATCGCACGCAGCCGGGTTCGTGAAGTCGCCGCCGAGAAACGGCAGGTCTTCTCAGCCGGCCGAGCGATCGAAGCGAGCCGAAACCAGCGACTGGACGGTGCACACGAGCACGGCGCGGGCGGTTCGGGATCGCGAGCGTTCGGGATCGTCCCGATCCCGAACCGCCTACGCGGAGGCCCTGGCCCGGCCCAGATCCACGAACACGGCCGTGTTGAAGCCGTAGGCCGCGCGCACCTCGTCGAGCATGCGGGCCTTCTCGTCGGCGTCGAGGGTCGCCCCCAGCGCGTCGAGCGCCGCACGGTACCCGTTCTTGAAGGCGACGAGCGAGCCGAGCTCGGCGAAATCGTAGAAGGCGATGCCGTCGCGCTCGAGCCCGTGCTGCTTCGCCACGCGCTTCGCGATCATCTGGCCGCCGGACAGGTCTCCGAGGTACCGGGTGTAGTGGTGCGCGACGACGCCGGCGACCCAGCCCTGCTCGGCGAC
>JASGDX010000030.1:0-3452 GCA_047606985.1 Leucobacter sp.
CCCGCCACCACGGGCAGCCCCGAGAGCTCGGCCGTACGCCGGCACAGCAGCTCGCCCTGCGATCCCCCGCCGACCATGTGCACCGAGTCGACCGCGAGTCCGCTCACCCGGGCGGCCTCGTGCACCGCCGCCGCGAGGCTCGCGGCGAGGCTCTCGATGATCGAGCGCAGGATCGCCGCGGGCCGCCCGGCGAGCCTCGCCGCGGCGGCGGGATCCTGCTCGGCAACGGCCGTCACCACACGATCAGGGATATCACCGGGAGGCGTGAAGCCGGGATCCCCGGTGTCGAACACGGGCACCGGCCCGGCGAGCGCCTCGCCCTCGGCGATGAGATCCTCGAGCGATGCCTCGATCCCCTGCCCCTGCCAGTGCCGCATCGACTCGCTGATCAACCAGGTGCCGGTGACGTTCTTGAGCAGCCTCACCGTACCGTCGATGCCGCGCTCGTTCGAGAAGCCGCCGTCGAGGGCGGCCTGCGATACGACCGCATCGGGCAGCTCCACTCCCACGAGACCCCAGGTGCCGCAGGAGATGTAGGCGGTGCGGGCCGAGGCGAGCGGGATCGCGGCCACCGCGCTGGCGGTGTCGTGCGAGGCCACCGCCACCACCTCGACCGGGCCAGCGGCTCCGAACTCGGCGGCGAGCGCGGGCAGCAGCCGGCCGACCGTCTCGCCGGGCTGCACCACGCGGTGCAGCGATCCGGTCATGCCGACCTCGGCGAGCAGCGGCGCGCTCCACGGGTCGGCGTCGCCGGGCCTCGCGCCCACCGCCACCAGCCCCGAGGTCGAGGCGATGGTCCACTCGTTGCTGCGCTCTCCGGTCAGCAGGAAGTGCACATAGTCGGGCACCATGAGGAAGCCGTCGCTGTGCGCGAGCCGATCCTCGTCCCGTTCGGCCTCGAGCTGGAACACCGAGTTGAGCGGGATGATCTGCAGGCCGTTCTCGGCGAAGAGCTCGCGCCTGCCGATGCGCTGCTCCATGCGTCGCATCGCGATGGCGTTGCGGGGATCCCGGTAGTGCCGGATCGGCCCCAGCCGCTCGTCGCCGCGCATCAGCGCGAAGTCGACGCCCCACGAGTCGACGCCGATCGAGGCGATGCCGGGTCGCAGCCGGAAGGCCTCGCGCAGGCCATGACGGATCTGCCGCCACAGCTCATCGACATCCCAGGCGAGCGCGCCGGACGGGCCTGTGCCGTCCGAACCCGCGCCCGGTTCCACCTGTTCGAGCGGCACGGCACCATTGGGGAAGCGGTGCACCGCATCGAGATGCACCCGGCCTCCGCGCAGCTCGCCGATCATCACCCGGCCGCTCGTGGCGCCGAGGTCGATCGCCGCGACCGGCGCCGAGGCAGCCGCAGCCATGCTCATCGCAGGAACGCGGCTGCGACGCCGGAGTCGACGGGAATACGGAGGCCGGTGGTGCGGGTGAATCCGGGGCCTGCTTGCACGGCTGCTGCGTCGGCGACATTCGCGGCGACCTCCACGGCCGTGATCCCGTTCGCCGAGGTATTGCCACCCGCGAAGGCCGTGTTCTTCTTATCAGCGCCCAAACGATTCGACCGGTCGATGAGCGACTGCGCTGTCGGGTTGGTCACAGGTCCTCCTGGGACATGAGGCGAAATGTTATTCATTGTGAAATATAACATCAAGCAACAATCTTCGGAAGCCCTCATCGCACCTCCACGCGCTCGCGATACTCGCCAGGCCTCGGGTCCGCCGGGTCCAGCTCGGTCACCAGCACCGAGATCTCATTCAAGTGCCGGCGCCACGCCGACCGCACGCCGATCCAGCTTAGCGGTTCCGCCGGCGACGCCTCCGAGCTCCCCTGCGCATCGACCAACGCCGCCACGGCTGCCGAGCGACCGGCCGAGCGCGTCGGTGGTCGTCGAGGCGTCGAGCGCGGCGACCCCTCCGTGATCGTGATGGACGCGCCTCCCGGACCGCATGTCGCGCGCCCCCGATCCGGCGCGTCGACATTTCCAGCAACTTCATAGCGAATCATCAGAGACTGAGGGGCATGACTACTCAGCACAAGGGACCCCGGATCCTCATCGTCGATGACGAGCCCAACATCCGCGAGCTGCTCAGCACCAGCCTGCGCTTCGCCGGCTTCGGCGTACGCGCCGTCGCGAACGGCGCCCAGACCATCTCCGCCGTCCTCGAGGAGGAGCCCGACCTCATCATCCTCGACGTCATGCTGCCCGATATGAACGGCTTCAGCGTGACCAAGCGCCTGCGCTCCGCCGGCTACACCGCCCCCATCATCTTCCTCACCGCGAAGGACGATACCGAGGACAAGGTTGAGGGCCTCACCGTCGGCGGGGACGACTACGTCACCAAGCCGTTCAGCCTCGACGAGATCATCGCGCGCATCAAGGCCGTTCTGCGCCGCACGATCCAGGAGGACGAGGAGTCGGTGCTCGCCGTCGGCCCCATCACCATGGACCAGGACACCCACGAGGTCACCGTCGCCGGCACCTCCGTCGAGCTCTCCCCCACCGAGTTCAAGCTGCTGCGCTACCTCATGCAGAACGCCAACCGCGTGCTCTCGAAGGCGCAGATCCTCGATCACGTGTGGGAGTACGACTTCAACGGCGACGCCGGCATCGTCGAGTCGTACATCTCGTACCTGCGGCGCAAGCTCGACCCCCTCACCGAGGAGTCGCTGATCCAGACCAAGCGCGGCTTCGGGTACATGCTCAAGACCGAGACGAAGTAGCGTGGCGCGAACGTCGGGCCACTGGACCGACCGCTGGACCGACGTCTCGCTGCGAGCGAAGATCACCGGGGTCACGGTCTTCATCCTGTTCCTCGGCCTCATCGTCGCGGGCGTGGGCACGCTGGCGGTGCTGCAGCCCTTCCTGCTCAACAACCAGGCGAACACGCTGGTGCAGCTGCGCAGCGACCCCACCCCCGCGCTCGCCCGCACCGCCAACATCCGCGACCTCACCCGCGAGGACGTGCTCTACGCCAACGGCCAGTACTACGTGGCCATGCTCGACGCCGACGGCACCCTGCTGTACGACAACACCGGATACTCGAGCACGGAGGAGGCCGGCTCAACCGGCGTCGAGAGCGACGGATCGAGCAGCACCGACGAGGAGGCGGCCGCCCGGCGCCCGCAGATGCCGGATCCCGCGCTCTCCCTCGACGTGGTCGCGCAGAAGCGCAACCAGTTCGTCGACCTCGAGGGTCCCGACGGCACCGAGTGGCGCGCCATCGTCGCCCCCATCTACGTGAACGGGGAGCCGAGCGGCACGCTCCTCATCGCCGTGTCCACCTCGTTCGTGACGCAGACGGTCGCCAACTACGTGGTCATCTTCACCGCGTTCGGCATCGCGGTGATCCTGCTCGGTGCCGCCCTCACCCGCCTGCTCGTCACCGCCACCATGCTGCCGCTGGCCGAGGTCGAGAAGACCGCCCTCGAGATCTCCCGCGGCGACTTCTCCAGGC
>JASGDX010000031.1:0-9559 GCA_047606985.1 Leucobacter sp.
ACGGGATCGCCCGGGCGCACGCGGGTGACCGCTGACCCGACGGCGCGGACCCTCCCGGCGCCCTCGTGTCCCAGCACGCCGGGCAGGGGGAAGGGGATGACACCGGAGGCCGCGCTCAGATCGGTGTGGCACATGCCGACGGCGACCACGTCGATCAGCACTTCATCGGGCCGTATGTCGTCAAGTCGTATCTCGGCGAGTCGGAAGCCGTCGCCGGTCGCGACGGCCGCTGTGGTGATCGTCATCTGCGATCCTCTCCTCTGGAAAACGGGTGCCCGGGTCGGCGGGATTCGGTCACGTCGCCCGGATCGCCGCCTGCCGAGCGACTCCACGGCCGCGCGAGAGGACGACGAGCGCCGCGAAGGCGGCGGCGTAGGGCAGCATCTTGGCCAGATCGTTCGAGAGCACGTTGCTGTCCGCTTGGAAGGTGAGGGCCGTCGCGAAGCCGAAGGCCACGGCGATCGCGGCGGTGCGGCCGACCCCGCCCTTCGCGAAGATCACCACCGCGAGCGCGACGAAGCCCATCCCGCCGGTCATGCCCACGGTGTAGAGCGTGAGCTGCGAGAGGCTGATCTGCATGCCTGCAAGGGCCGCGAGGCAGAAGCACCACAGCTGCGCGAGGACGCGCACCCGCGTGACGTTCACCCCCGACACCGCCAGCGCCGCGGGGTGCGAGCCGGCCGCGCGCAGCCGCACGACGATCACCGAGCGACGGTCGAGCACGATCATCACGACGACGACGAGCACGGCGATCCAGGTGAGGACGCTGTGCCCCGAGAGCAGGCCGTTCAGCACGGGGACATCGCTGATCCCGGGAATGACGATGAGCGGGAGCCCGGGAGTCGCGGGATCGTCGAGGCTGCCCTTGACGTCGAAGAAGGCGCTCAGCATGTAAACGGTGGCCGCCCCGGCGAAGATGTAGAGCACGATGCCCGCGACGAAGACGTCCACTCCCAGGCGCGCCACCAGCAGTGCGAAGCAGAGACCCGCAAGGCAGGCGAGCAGCAGCGTTCCGAGCAGAGACACCCACACCGAGCCGGTGACGAGGCCGATCGCGACGCCGAAGAACGCGCCGAAGATCATGATGCCCTCGAGCCCGATGTTGATGTCCCGGGTCCAGACGGTGGGCAGGCAGGCGAGCGCCGCCAAGAGGATCGGGGTCGTCATGCGCACCCCCGAGCCCAGCAGTGCGTCAAGCCACTCCACGGCGCCTCCTCCAGTTCTCCGAAGCGATTCTCACGATCTGCGGAGCGGCCATCGCGATGACCAGCACCGTGCAGATCACCAGGACGGCGAGTTCGGCCGGGACCTCCGAGACCTGCTCGATGCGCCGGGATGCGGAGCGCATCACGCTGTAGACCAGTACCCACACGACCGCGAGCCCGGGGCGGGAACGACCGATCAACGCCAGCATGATCGCGATCCAGCCGAGGCCGATGGCGATCTCCGAAGCGAAGCGGAACTGCGTCGCCATCACGAGAAAGGCGCCGCCCGCGCCGCAGAGCGCGCCCGAGAGGCCCATCGAGAGGATCCGCCACCCGGCCACGTCTATGCCCACCGCGCGAGCGAATCCCGGGGACTCGCCGATCATGCGCCAGCGGTAGCCTGCGACCGACTTCTCGACGAGCCACCACACGAGAGCCGCGAGAACGATCACGAGGAAGAACCCGGAGGTGAGCTGGGTCTTCGGGACCAGGAGCTCGAAGCGGGCGCTCGGCAGGATCTGCGGCGTGGCGCCGGGGATGTCCGAGCCGTCGTCGGCGAAGGGACCGTTGGCCAGCAAGATGCAGAAGTGCATCAGCACGTAGTTCGAGAGCAGCGACGAGAGCACCACGTCGACGTTCCATCGCACCGCCAGCCAGCCGAGCCCGGCGGAGAGCAGCCCCGCCGCGAGCGAGGCGAGCAGCACCACCGCGGACTGGTGGACCACAGGCGCGAGGCCGCCGAGGAACGCCCCGGAGAGGGCGCCCACCAGCGCACCAACGTAGATCTGTCCCTCGGCGCCGATCGAGAACATCCCGCTGCGCATGGCGACCGCGACCCCGAGCGTCACCAGCGCCAGCGGGAGGCCCCAGGCCACGGTGCGAGCGATCTGGGCGGGTCCGCCGAGCGCGTACTCGAAGCCCGCCAGAAGCGTCGGGAGGGGGGCGTGGCCGCTGCCGGCGATGAGCGCGACGGCCAGCAGGAGACCGGCCAGGGGTGCGATCGCGAGCTGCGCGGCACGCCTCCCCCAGCCCTTCGCCGCCACGCCGGGCGCGCGGGGCTCTTTCACCGCCGTCGTCACGCGGCCTCCCTCCGATACCCGCCGGCCATCGCCATGCCGAGTTCCTCCCGCGAGGTCTCGGCGGCGGCGAACTCGGCGACGATCCTGCCGCGGTAGAGCACGATGATGCGGTCCGAGAGCCGCATCAGCTCATCGAGATCGGCCGATACCACGATCGTCGCGGAGCCGGTCGCGCTCAACTCCGCCACCGCCCGGTAGATGCCCTCGGCCGCCCCGATGTCGACGCCGCGAGTGGGTTGAGCCAGCACCAGCAGTCTGGGCCGGGAATCCAGTTCGCGCGCGAGGACGATCTTCTGCTGATTGCCGCCAGAGAGGCTGGCGGCCGGAGCCGAGAGCGAGGCGGTCTTGATGCCGAATCTCTCGACGACGCCCTGCGCCCAGTCGCGCAGCGTCCCGGTGATGGCTCCGCCGAACAGGCGCAGACCCCTGCGACGCGAGAGCCGGTCGGCCACCAGCCCCTCGACAACTGAGGCGCGGAGCGGCAGGCCGTCACGGTGCCGGTCCTCGGGCACATGCGCCACGCCGGCCGCTCGCCGTCTCGCGATCGTCTCCCCCTCGATCGGCCGTCCGTCGAGGAGTACGCGACCGCTGCCGTCCGCACCTCCCGTCAACAGGGAGACGAGGCTGTTCTGCCCGTTGCCATCGACGCCGGCCACGCCGAGGACCTCGCCCGCGCGAACCTCGAAGCTCGCCTCTCGCAGCGGACCATCGGGCAGGGCCCGCCCTCTCAGCCCGGCGACCGAGAGCACGGACTGCTCACCCGGCGCCGGCCGCTCGATCCTGCCGAGCGAGACATCGGTCCGGCCGGTCATCAGGCCCACGAGCGCCGGAATATCCGCCTCGCCCCTCCGGAAGGTGCCGTGCGTGCGCCCCTGACGCAGCACCGTGACTCGATCGGCCACCTCCCGCACTTCCCACAGCTTGTGCGTGATGAACACCACCGCGACCCCGCCGGCCGCCAGCTTGCGCAGCGTGCGGAAGAGCTCCTCGGTCTCCTGGGGCGTGAGCACCGCCGTGGGCTCGTCGAGGATCACGATGCGCGCCCCCCGGTAGAGCACTTTGAGGATCTCGACCCGCTGCTGATCCGCCACGCTCAGCTCGCAGGCGCGCCGGCCCGGATCGACATCGAATCCGATGAGCCTCGACGCCTCCGCCAGCGCCCTCCTTCCGGCAGAGGCATCGAGGAATCCCATTCTCTGGGGTTCCGCTCCGAGCGTGACATTGCGCTCCACCGTGAACTCCGGCACGAGCATGAAGTGCTGATGCACCATGCCGATACCCGCCGCGATCGCGTCCTTCACCGAGTGGATCCGGGCGGGAGTGCCGTCGATCTCGATACTGCCCGAGTCCGGGCGGATCATGCCGAAGAGCATGTTCATCAGGGTGCTCTTGCCGGCGCCGTTCTCACCGACGAGCGCGTGGATCTCCCCCCGCTCGAGGGTGAAGTCGACCGCGTCGTTGGCGAGCAATCCGCCGAAGCGCTTGGTCAGCGCCGCTGCACGGAGGATCGGAACGGAATCGTTCATGACCGCGCGGTGCCCTCCGGCTTGATCTTCCCGTCCTTGATCTGCTGAATCGCGCTCTCCACCTGCTCCTGCTGCTCCGCGGAGACGAGATCATCGTTGTAGAGGATCGTGAGCGCCCCCTCGGCGAAGCCGTAGCTCTGCGCGCTGCCCTTCTCGAGGCTGCCGTCGACGAATTGTGAGGCGATGTCGAGCATGAGCACGCTCGTCTCCTCGTTGAGCACGGCGGGGCTCGAGTCGGGGACCTCGGGCATCGACGACATGATCGGGGCGATGTCGGAGCCCGCGTCGACCGCGGCGATCGCGCCCTGACCGGAGAGCCCGGCGAAGGCGAGGACCGCGTGGGCTCCGGCCTGTTCGAGCGCGGTCGCGGTCTCCAGGCCCTTCGCGGGCTGGTCGAACGCGCCGACGATCCTCGATGCGACCTCCATGTCGGGATCGGTCGCGGCGACGCCCTGTTCGAAGCCCGCCTCGCAATCGAGAATCGGAGCGACCTCGAGACCGCCCATGAAGCCCGCGACCGTCGATCCGTGCTCCTCGTTCAGCAGCGCAGCGAGAACACCGGCGGGATAGCACTTCTCAGCGTTGCGGAACGTCGCCGAGACCACCTCGCCACCCGGGACGAAGCCGTTCAGGAAGACGAAGGTCGTCTCCGGATTCTGCGCAGCCGCCTGGCCGGCCGCGTCGATCGCCTCGTTGCCGACCACGTAGACCAGTTCGTTCTGATCCGCGGCATCCTGCAGCAGCGGGCCGTAGTTCTGGGTGTCGAGCTTGCCCTCGTAGGTGGTCACCGTGGCACCGAACTCGCTCTCGAGTTCATCGACCGTCGCCGCCGCCGCGTCGAAGTAGCTGTGGTCGCCGAAGGCGTTGGCCACGAACAGGCCGACGTTGATCGGCTCGGCTGTCGACCCGCCGCCGGACTCCTGAGAATCCGGGGCGGCCTGCCCCGAGCAGCCGGCCAGCACGAGCACCGCACCGATGCCGGCAGCGGTCGCGAGCAGACGTCTCTTGTTGTGGCTCATGGGTTCTCCTTTGAATGATGAGTCCTGCATATCGATACATGTTTCCTGAATTTAACTACGAAAACTCCGCATATTCAACGCGGTGATATCAAATCGAAACAATAATCCTGCAAATCAGGACACAAGTACCCCAGTGCAGCCCGAACTCGACTGCTTCACCACCGCAGGAGAGGCGCACGTCACGCGCGAGAGCGCGACGGGACACGGGCCCTCAGAACCGGCGGCGCCAGGACGGGCGCCTCAGGGCCAAGACGCGTCGAAGCCCGGGCGCGACGGAGCACCCGGAGCGCCGGAAGGGCAACGTCAGAAGCCGTACGCGGCAACCTGCTCGGAAATGCGCCGAGCGGCGGTCAGCACCATCTCGGTCATCGCCTGCTCTCCGGATACCGGCACCCTGGACGAGAGCGCGGCGACGCTGACGGCAGCCCGGACTGAGCCGTCGGCACCGCGAATCGGAGCGGCGATGCCCAGCACCTCCGCATCGAGCTCACCCCGGGAGAGCGCGTAGCCGGACTCCGCGATCCGCTCCAGTTCGCGCGCGAACTCCTCGGGGTCGGTGATGGTCTTCGCGGTGAACGCCTGCAGCGGCGATTGCGCCATCAGGGCCCGCACCTCCTCGGGCGCCTCCCAGGCCAGCAGCACTCGAGCCGCGGCGCCCGCATTGAAGGGCAGCAGATGACCCGGCTCGTACGAGGTGCGAATGGGCTGCATGGGGGTCGCCACGTCGACGCAGACGACATGCGCTCCGGATCGGCGCGTCAGCAGCACGCTCTCCCCCGACTCGGCCGCCAGGTGCTGCATGTGCGGCCTGGCGATCTCCGCCAGGCTGCTGCCCCGGCGGGCGAGCCGGGCGAGGTCGAGCACTCGCGGTCCGAGCTGGAAGCCCCGGCTCGCCTCCTCCAGCAGGCCTGCCGAGACCAGACTCTGGAGATAGCGGTAGCTCGTGGATCTTGCCACCCCGAGCGTCTCGGCGATCTCCGTCGCCGTCCAGACGAGCTTCTCATCGGTGAACAGCAGCAGGATGTCGATCGCGCGCTCAGCGGTGCTGTTGCGCTCGCGATACCCGCTTTCGGGAACTGGCTGTCCTACCACGTAGGTCATGCTATCGAAACCGTCAGCGCGAACGGAAGTTTCGACAATCCGAGTCGGTGGCCGAAATTCAAATGACCTAAAATACAGGACATTATTTCTTTTTTACAGGACATAAGCTATGGTGCATGGAGAGGCCGGGGAAGGCCGCGTGCAGCGCGCCCGAGGCCCCCGGAGGATTCATCGAGCGAAGGAGCATCTGCATGAAGACGGATGAGATCGTCGACGACGTGCTCGTCGTCGGAGCGGGTCCGGTCGGCATGACCGCGGCGATCCTGCTCGCTTCGCACGGCCTGCGGGTCACCGTCATCGAGAAGAACAGCACAACCGCAGACGACCCCAAGGCCATCAGTCTCGACGACGAGTCGCTGCGCACCTACCAGCGCGCCGGCATCGTCGACCGTGTTCTCCCCGTCATCGTTCCCGGCACCGGGACCACGTACTACGACGCCGACGACCTCCCCCTCTTCCACGGCGGAGCACCGCTGCCGAACCGCTTCGGATTCCCCTTCAAGAATCCGTTCGCGCAGCCCGACCTCGAGAGAGTGCTGCGCACCGCGCTCGAAGAGCATCCGCTCATCGATCTGCGCTTCGCGACGGAGCTCGTGGGTCTGGAGCAGGAAGAGGATCGAGTCACCGCGGTCGCCCGTTCGACGCACGGAGACGAGGTGCTCACGGCGGCGTTCCTGCTCGGGGCCGACGGCGGCCGCTCGACGGTGCGGTCGCTCCTTGACGTGAAGATGGTCGGCCGCAGCCACGACGACGTCTGGCTCGTCGTCGACTGCCTCGAGGACGAGCATGCCGAGCGCTACGGGATGCACCACGGCGACCCGCACAGGCCCCACGTCGTCGTCCCCGGACTGCACGGCCGCTGCCGGTACGAGTTCCTCCTGCACGCCGGGGAGTGCGAGGTCACCTCGTCCCCGCCCTTCGAACTCATCGAGCGGCTCCTCGTGCCGCATCGTTCCATCCGGCCGGAGCAGGTGGAGCGCGCGGTCACCTATCGCTTCCACGGGCTCAACGCCGCGGACTGGCGCATCGGGCGCGCCTTCCTGCTCGGCGACGCCGCGCACATGATGCCGCCCTTCGCGGGGCAGGGCCTCAACTCCGGCATCCGGGACGCGGCGAATCTCACCTGGAAGATCGCGACCGTGATCCGCGGATGGGCCGGCGACACCCTGCTCGACTCCTACGAGGCGGAGCGCCGCCCCCACGCGGAAGCGGTGATCCGCAGCTCCGAACGCCTCGGGCGGGTCGTGATGACGGTGAACGATCGACTCGCACGCTTCAGAGACCGCAAAGTGCGGGAGGCCATGGCGACCCCGGAGGGCAGAGAGTTCTTCGAGGGCATGCGCTACCGGCCCTCCACCAGGGTCGAACAGGGTCTCGTGATCGATCCGGCCGGTCATCCTCTGATCGGTACGGCGATCGCTCAGCCGAGCGTCTTCGACTTCGGTTCGCGTCGTCGCGTGCTCTTCGACGAGCTCCTGGGCACCGGCTGGGCGGTGATCGGTGTCGGGCTCGGCGCGGACGCCGACTGGGCCGGCATCGCGCGGGCCTGCGAGGATCTCGCGCCGAGTCTCGTCGACGTCCCGCTCGACGACACGGTGTTCGACCGCGAGGCCCCCGTCCGAGTCGCGATCGATCTCGACACCCGGCTCTACGCCGAACTGGAGAGCGCTCGCGGCAGCCTCGTGGTCCTGCGGCCCGATCGACTCGTGGCCGCAGTCGTGGCGCCCTCGGCCCTCAGCAGAACCGTACAGCTGATCGGGGTCGCAGTGCAGCGGCCCTCCGAGATGCTGTCCCGCACAGCCCACTAGAGGTTATGAAAGGAAACACCATCATGCAACGACCTGAACGGGTCACCCTTCCCGAGGGGCCCAACGCCGGGACGCTCCGCCGCACCCACGTCTCGCACATCGGCTTCTCCGTGCCCGACCTCGCGAAGACGGAGACGTTCTACCGCCGCGTGCTGGGCATGACGCGCCACGCCGAGCTCCCCGGCGGACGCGTCCGCCTGGGCTGGGGTGCCGGCCACCACGTCCTCGAACTGGTCCAGGGAGAACAGGGTCTGACGCACTACGGCTTCGAGGTGCGCGACGAGGGCGGTCTCGAGGGCATCCGGGAGCGGCTCGACGCCGCCGGCGTCGAGCACCGCAACCTCGACCCGGAGTACATCGACGAGGCCAACGGCGACCCCGACGGCCTCGTGGTGACCGATCCCGACGGCACCCCCGTGCACTTCCACGGCGAGGTCCGGCGCTCCGGGGAGAACAGCGCCGACACCGGCCGCCGACCCATCAAGTTCCAGCACACCACGATCGGGACGACGGACGTCGCGCCCATGGCGGAGTTCTTCACGGATGTCATCGGCTTCAGGATCTCCGATCAGCTGGGCGACGGCAATTTCGCCTGGTTCCGCAGCGACCGGGATCACCACACCCTCGCCATCGTGCGCGTGGGCTCCGCCGGCGACATCGACCACTACTCGTACGACCTCTCCGAGTGGGAGGACTTCAAGTCCTGGTGCGACCGCCTCACCGAGCTCGACGTCCCGGTGACCTGGGGGCCGGGACGCCATGGCCCGGGCAACAACCTCTTCGTGTTCTTCGACGACCCGGCGGGCAACCACATCGAGCTCTCGGCGGAGATGGAGAAGTTCTACGACGACCGCGTCGAGTACGTGCCGCGCCGCTGGACGCCCGCCCCCTCGACCGTGAACCTCTGGGGCGGTCAGACGCCGTCGTGGCGCCGCGTGGGAGGGACCAACTGATGGCCTGGGTCGCATACCGCCAACACGGCGAGGAGCACGTCGGCATCGTCGAGGGCGATCGCTACGTACCGCTCCGGGGCATTCGCAGGATCGACGCGGAGACCGGCACCGACGCTCTGCGCGCCGCCGAACCGGACGAGGGCGCCGCGGTATCCGCGGCCGATGTCGAACTACTGCCGCCGTCGTGGGCTCCGCAGAAGATCTTCTGCGTCGGCCTCAACTACAACGAGCACATCCTCGAGACGGGCCGTGAGCTGCCCGCCTACCCCGTGCTCTTCCCCAAGTACGCCTCGAGCCTGATCGCCGCCGACGCCCCCATCCCGGTCCCGTCGGAGTCCTCGCAGGTCGACTACGAGGCCGAAATGGTCATCGTGATCGGTCGAGCGGGCCGCCGGATCGCTCGCGAGGACGCCATGGACCACGTACTCGGGTACACCGTCGCCAACGACGTCACCATGCGCGACTACCAGTACAAGACCCATCAGTGGTTGCAGGGCAAGGCTTGGGACGGCGTCACCCCTGTCGGCCCCTGCATCGTCCCCCCAGACGAAGTGGACCTGCCCTCCTGCGGCATCCGCGCCGTCGTCAACGGCGAGACGGTGCAGAGCTCGGACCTCTCGCACCTCATCTTCGACGTGCCCCGACTCATCTCCACCATCTCGGAGTTCACCGAGCTGCGCCCAGGAGATCTCATCCTCTCCGGCACGCCCGGCGGAGTCGGCTACCGGCGCGATCCGCAGCTCTTCCTCCACCCGGGCGACTCCGTGACGATCGAGATCGACGGGATCGGCAGGATCGACAGCGCGGTCGTCGCCGAATAGACGTCCGAGACGGCGCGAGGGGGTGGGGGACCAGGATACCGAGCCCC
>JASGDX010000032.1:0-5903 GCA_047606985.1 Leucobacter sp.
GCACGCGCGCGCGGCTCACGGCGCTCATCGCCGCGGTGCTCGTGGGCTGCGGCGCACTGCTGCTGGGCGTGCAGTACCTCGCGGTGCAGGGCCTGCTGAGGGGGCCCGCGGGCGGATCGGCCGACTCCGCCGAATGGGCCGCCCTGAGCGAGCCGGCCGCGGGGTCGCCGGTCGAGACCTCGGAGCCGGAGGCGGCCCAGGAGGCGCCTGACAGCGCCGGCGCCGGACGCGAGCGGAGCGGCGAGGCCGCCGACGAGGCTCCGGACGAGACGCCGAGGGTCTCGGACGGCCTCGACGCCGGAGGCCTGGCCGCCGAGGAGGATTCCTCCGCGGAGTCGCCCGTCGCGTCCGAGGTGCTGCCCGCGCTCGCGCTGTGGTCGGCGGGCGCGCTGCTGGTGTTCGCGGTGCTCGCGATCCTCATCGCCCGCTGGCTCTCGCGCCGATCCTTCCACCGGGTCGCCCAGATCACGGCGCTCGCGCAGCGCATCACCGCCGGCGACCTCGACGAGCGCATCGAGCTCGGCGGCCGGCGCGACGAGGTGCGCGAGCTCGCGGACACGATCGACGGCATGCTCGACCGGCTGCAGGAGGCCTTCGCGCAGCAGGGGCGCTTCATCGCCAACGCCTCCCACGAGCTGCGCACCCCGCTCACCACGACCCGCACCGCGCTCGAGATCCCGCTCGCCCAGGGCCGGGTGCCCGAGTCGCTCGAGCCGGCGATCCGCCGAGCGCTCGCGGCGAACGAGAAGAGCGAGCGCCTCGTCTCCGCGCTGCTCGCGCTCGCCCGGGTGCGGGGCGGCGGCCCCGCGGATGGAGGCGGGCGGACGATCGGTGCGGATCTGCGCAGGGTCGTGCTCGCCGCCCTCGAGTCGCGCGGCGCGCGCGCGGCGGAGCTCGGGGTCGAGATGGCGCTCGACGGGTTGGCGGGCGATGCGGGATCGGGATCGGGATCGGAGCCGGGATCGGGATCGGAGTCGTCGTGGAGCGCGCGCGTCGCCGCCGATCCCGCCCTCGTCGAACTGGCGGTCGACAACCTCGTCGGCAATGCGGTGCGCCACAACGTGCTCGGCGGGTACATTCGGGTGTCGCTGCGCGACGGGGGCGGAAAGCTTCGATTGCGCATCGAGAACACCGGCGCGCAGCTCGACGAGCGCACCGCGGCCGCACTCGTCGAGCCCTTCAACCGGGGCGATGCCACCCGACTGGCCGACGGCGACGGGGAACCCGGCCTGGGGCTCGGTCTCACGCTCGCCGACGAGGCCGCCCGCGCCTGCGGCGGATCGCTCGCGCTCGCGCCCCGCCCCGGCGGCGGGCTGGTCGCGACGCTCTCTCTGCCGATCGAACGGAAGGAACGGTCATGAATCGACGTCTCTCCTCCCTCGCACTCGCCGCCGCGGCGCTGGCGGCGGGGTTCGGGATCGCCGGCTGCGCGGCAGCCTCCCCCTCGGAGCCGTCCGACGACGATCCGGGTACGGGCACCACCGGCGTGCGCACCGTCGATCACGGCTGGATCACCCTGCACGACCTCGACGGCGCCCGTCTGCTCGCCGAGACCGAGCGTCCGGACGGCGGGCCCGAGGCGCTGCTGGAGGGGCCCCTCGCCTTGAACGATCAGGGCTGCTTCAGCATCGGCGATCCCGAAACCGGATTCACCGGGGTCGTCTTCCCGCACGGCACGAGCGTCGCCGGACCGGACACCGTCTCGTTCGGCGACGCCGTGTTCGCGGTGGGCGACGAGCTGGCGCTCGTCGGCGGCGGGCTCGTCACGTCCTCGACGGCCGGATCCGACGGAGCTCCACAGCTGGGCTCCCCTGCCGCAGATGCGCTGGGCGCCTGCGGGTTCTCAGAGGTGTTCGTGGCATGGGACGACGTGGAGCTGCGCGCGGACTTCGAGCGTGGCATCGCCGAGGGCGAGAAGCCGCTCAGGAGAACCGGAATGGGAGCGCTACGCTGAAAGCGGAGCGGGCCGAGGCCCGGAGTTCGAGGGAGGCGTGATGCATATGCGTGCCGGTGCGGGTGGAACGAGTGACGTGGGCGAACTGCAGCGGGCGCTGGGCGACCGGGTGGTGGTCGATCCCGCGCTCATCGCACCCTACGCCCGCGACACCTCGCGCGCCGTCCCCGAAGGCGAGCCCGTGGCGCTCGTGCTCGCGGAGTCGACCGCCGACGTCTCGGCCGCCCTGTCCTGGGCGAACGAGGCCGGCGTGCACGTGAGCGTGCGCGGCGCGGGCACCGGACTCGCCGGCGGTGCGATGGGCTACGCCGGTGGGCTCGTGATCTCGCTCGAGCGCATGAATCGCATCCTCGGCATCGACCGGGAGAACCGCCTCGCCGTCGTGCAGCCCGGCGTGATCACCGGGGAGCTCGACGACGCCTGCCGCGAGCAGGGGCTCTTCTTCCCGCCCGATCCCGCATCCGCCCGCCTGTGCACCGTGGGCGGCAACATCGCCACCAATGCCGGCGGTCTGCGCTGCGTCGCGCACGGCGTCACCACCGACTCGATCGCGGCCCTCGAGGTGGTGCTCGCCGACGGGCGCGTGCTGCGCACCGGGGCGCGCACGCGCAAGAACGTGGTCGGCTACGACCTGACCAGCCTCTTCGTCGGATCCGAGGGCACGCTGGGCGTGGTGACGGAGGCCACGGTGCGGCTGAAGCCGGTGCCGCCGGGAGAGCCGCGTACCTTCCGGGCGAGCTTCGACCGCACCGAGGACGCGGGCCGCGCAGTGACCGCGATCGTGGGCGGGTCGGCGCAGCCCGAGGTGCTCGAGCTCATGGACGCGCTGAGCGTCGAGATCATCGAGTCGTTCCACCCCACCGGGCTCACGGCGCCCGCAGGTGCGATGCTCGTGGGGCAGACCGTCGGGCTCGACGCCGTGGAGCAGGCCGAGGCGATCGCGGCGATCTGCGCCGCGCACGGCGCGACCGACACCGAGGTCTCCGCCTCGGACGCGCTGCTGGAGGCCCGCCGGCTCTCGAACCCGGCGCTCAACGCGCGGGGGCTCAAGATCTCGTGCGACGTGGGCGTGCCGGTGGCCGCGCTGGCGGAGGTGTTCCGCGGGGTCGCCGAGATCTCCGAGCGGCACGGCAAGCGGGTCTCGACGGTGGCGCATGCCGGCGACGGCAACCTGCACTGCACCGTCGAGGCGCCCGACAGCGTCGAGGGCATCGCGGAGGCCGACGCCGTGATCGACGACATCACGCGGCTCGCGCTCGAGCTCGAGGGCACCATCTCGGGCGAGCACGGCATCGGCTCCGTCAAGCGGCATGAGCTGCCCTGGCAGCTCGATTCCGTCGCCCTGGATGTGCAGCGCGCCATCAAACAGGCGCTCGATCCGCGCGGGACCCTCACCCCCAACCGCGCGATCTGATCGGCGCCCGGGACGGTGCCCGGAGCAGCGCCCGGAGCAGCCGTTCACCGGCGCGCCGGGAGGCCGCCGATTTGCGCTTGGCCGGGTCACATGGTGTAAAGTAGAGGAGTTGTCGGGCGAGCATTCGTTCGGCTTCAAGGGTCCTTGGCGCAGCTGGTAGCGCACCTGCATGGCATGCAGGGGGTCACGGGTTCGAGTCCCGTAGGATCCACCCACAGTGTCTTACGGGAACACGCGACATCGCAGGATGGGTCAGGCCGCACCCGATCACCGGGAGATCATCGACCCATGACCCGCTTCGAGCGCCCGGCCTTGATCGCGATCGACGTTCAGCGAGGCTTCGATCGGGCCGCTACTGCTGAGCCCCGTGGCGCGCGGAGTACTCCGTCGGCGTGATGCCGAAGCGGCTCTTGAACACGCGCCGGAACGCATTGACGTTCGTGTACCCGACACGCCTTGCGACCGCCGGCAACGATGCGTTCGAGCGCAGCAGCAGTGCGGCGGCCTCCAGACGGTTTCGGATGCGCCAGTCGCGCAGGCACAGACCCGTTTCGGCGAGGAAGAGCCGCTCGAGGGTGCGCCGGGAGGTGTGCACCGCACGCGCCAGCTCGTCGATGGACCGATCGTCTCCGGGATTGGAACGGAGGGCCTCGGCGACCAGCCGCGCCGGCGCCGAGACGGGCAGCGGAAGCACCGTCACCGCGGCGGGCC
Organism: Leucobacter sp.; assembly: GCA_047606985.1. Taxonomy (GTDB): domain Bacteria; phylum Actinomycetota; class Actinomycetes; order Actinomycetales; family Microbacteriaceae; genus Leucobacter. The sequence continues at coordinate 4,080 of JASGDX010000032.1, forward strand.
TGCCCTCGATCAGAGCCAACAGCTGCCGCGTGATGTTCGCCTGGGGTCGGAGGATGCTGGTGCTCGACTGCAGATATGCCAGCAGGAGCGTGCGCAGAGCGCGGTCCACTGCGATGAGCGTCGGCCCGCGCAGGGTCGTGGCGGTCGAGTCGCAGTCGAAGAACAACGGGATCGTCACCGAGTTCGCGCGCACGGTCAGCGCGTGCCGCACCTCCGCAGGCACCCACAGAGCATGACCGACCGGAAGGAAGACGGCAACGCCGTCGAGCCGGAGATCGGTGCCACCACCGCGCACCTGCCAGAGCAGCACGTGGTGGTCATCGTGCACTCGCTCGGAGATCTCCACGGGTGGCAGACTCAGTCGCAACGCCTCGAAGTCGTCAGCCGGCTCCGCCGCAGGGCCTGCCAGGAAGGTATCGCCGAGGGCGCTCATCGACCGGCTCCCCTCTTCACCGCTCCGGTCGCTCCGGCGCGGCCGCTGTCTCATTCTGCGCACACGTTGGCGCAAACGGCGTACCAGATAAGCTTAGCCTGGCCTAACCTTGGAGAATACTGGACTCGAGCGAGTCGCAACCGCGCGCTCGCGAGTCACCTTCCGCGGCGCCCGCGCAGCCGCCGTCCCAGAGAGAAGATCAGCATGTCCGCACCCGCCCGCACGTCCAGATCGACGGCCGTCTTCGCCGCCCTGCTCGCCGTGGGCCTCACCCTCACGGGCTGCTCGACGGATGCCGCGCCCGCGCAGACAGCCACCGCGGCCGAGAGCCTGCTGCCGGCAGCCGAGGGGACGACGGCGTACCCCTTGACGCTGGAGACCTCCTACGGCGAGACGGTGCTCGACGAGCGCCCCGAGCGCATCGCCGTGATCGGCGGCCTCGGCGACCAGGAGTCGGTGCTCGCACTGGGGATCACGCCCGTCGTCGGCTCCGACGACGTCGCATACCCGTGGACGGCCGACACCGGCCTCGCACAGATCGAGGCGTTCGTCGACCCCTGGGCCGACGCCTTCGACTTCGAGACGCTGGCCGCAGCGGAGCCCGATCTGATCGTTGCGAGCACCTACGGCAACCTGGAGGACGACTTCGAGAAGCTGTCCGAGATCGCCCCGGTGCTCGCCGTCGACGCGGCCGGCGACTACGCCTGGGACTGGCGGGACCTGGTCAGCGCCGTCGGCGACGCGACGGATCTGTCCGCCCTGGCGGACGAGGAGATCGCCGAGACCGAGAGCGCCACGACGGACGCCGCCGCCGCGCACCCCGAGTATGCCGGCCACACGGTGTCGATCATCATCAACCGCGGCCAGGAGTCCGGCATCGAGTTCGTGAACGTCGCAGGCTCCCCTGCCGAGGAGCTGCTGACCGAGCTGGGCTTCGCCGAGCACCCGAACGTGGACGAGCTCAGCAGCTTCGAATGGGGCGAGGTGAGCCTGGAGAACATCGGACTCGTCGACGCCGACGCCCTGTTGGTCGCGCGACACGGCGGCGACGGCACGATTGAGGAGGCCACGGAGTGGCTGGAGGGCAACGCTCTCTACCAGAAGCTCTCCGCGGTCGAAAACGGCAAGGTCGCCTACCTCGACCCGAGCGCGGAAACCGGCGTGCTCGACCTGGCCTGGGCGTTCAGCTACCCGAACGTGCTCTCCAACCGCTGGACGGTCACCGAGCTGACGACCGCGTTCGAAGGGCTCTTCGACTGACCGAGACGAGGCTCGCGCCATCCACGCCGACTGCGCGGGGCCGCCACAGCGCGGCCCCGCGCAGTCGGCGTGCGCTCGCGCTGGTCGCCATCCTTGCCTCGCTCGTCCTCGCGATGCTCGCCAGCCTCGCC
>JASGDX010000033.1:0-6673 GCA_047606985.1 Leucobacter sp.
CCGACGACGACGCGGTCTTCGACGCCGAGGTGCACATCGACGCGGACGAGCTCGAACCGTTCGTCACCTGGGGCACGAACCCGGGCCAGGGCGTGCTCCTCAGCGACCGCGTGCCGGACCCCGCCGACATCGCCGACCCCAACGAGCGGGCCGCCGCCGAGCGCGCGCTCGAGTACATGGACCTCGAGGCGGGCACCCCCATGAAGGAGATCGCCGTCGACGCGGTGTTCATGGGCTCCTGCACCAACAGCCGCCTCGACGATCTGCGCACCTTCGCGAGCATCATCAAGGGGAAGAAGAAGGCCGACGGCGTGCGCCTGATGGTGGTACCCGGCTCGGCTCGCGTGCGCTTCGAGGCCGAGGCCGAGGGCATCGACCGCATCGTCGAGGAGTTCGGCGGCGAGTGGCGCTTCGCGGGCTGCTCCATGTGCCTCGGCATGAACCCCGACCAGCTGGCCCCGGGGGAGCGCTGCGCCTCGACCTCGAACCGCAACTTCGAGGGGCGCCAGGGCAAGGGCGGCCGCACGCACCTGGTGTCTCCGCTCGTCGCGGCCGCGACGGCCATCCGCGGCACCCTGTCGAGCCCGTGGGATCTGCGGGAGGACGAGGCGAACGGCATCAGTCACGACGCGTCGCCCGACGACGCGCGGCCGGTGCGCCGCCGCCTGCCCATCATGCCCGTGAGCGAGAAGGTCGAGGCCTGAGCATGGACAAGTTCACCACGATGACGGGGATCGCGGCGCCGCTGAAGCGCTCGAACGTCGACACCGACCAGATCATCCCCGCGGTCTTCCTGAAGCGCGTCACCAAGACCGGCTTCGACGACGCGCTCTTCCACCACTGGCGGCAGGATCCCGAATTCGTGCTCAACCAGCCCGCCTACCAGGGTGCGAGCGTGCTGGTCGCCGGCACCGACTTCGGCACGGGCTCCTCGCGCGAGCACGCCGTGTGGGCGCTGCGCGACTTCGGCTTCAAGGTCGTGATCTCTCCCCGCTTCGCCGATATCTTCCGCGGCAACTCGGGTAAGCAGGGCCTGCTCGCCGCGCAGGTCGATGAGGCCGACGTCGAGCGCCTGTGGGCCGCCATCGACGCCGACCCCGGCATGAGCGTCACGGTGAGCCTCGAGGACCGCACGGTCTCGGCCGGCGACCTCGTCGTGCCGTTCCAGGTCGACGACTACACCCGCTGGCGGCTCATGGAGGGACTCGACGACATCTCGCTGACCCTGCGCAACGAGCAGGCGATCACCGACTTCGAGGCTCGCCGACCCGGCTGGATGCCCACGACAACCCCGGTGGAGGCCGCGTGAACGACGATCAGATGACGCTCGAGAGCGTCGAGAACGAAGCGCCCGCGGGCGATCGCGCCGATCATGGGCTCAAGAAGGACGCGCAGAAGGCCGGCGCCCGCGTCGGCCTGACCTCCGACGAGATCATCATCAACGGAGGGCGCCCGCTGCGGGGCCGCATCGAGGTGCGCGGGGCCAAGAACCTCGCCACGAAGGCGATGGTGGCGGCGCTGCTGGGCAGAACCCCCAGCATCCTGCGCAACGTGCCCAACATCTCCGACGTGCGGGTGGTCGCCGGTCTGCTCGCGCTGCACGGCGTGCTCATCACGCGCGGCGACGACCCGGGCGAGTGGCGCCTCGACCCCTCGAACGTCGAGGTCGCCCACCAGGCCGACATCGACGCGCACGCGGGATCCTCGCGCATCCCGATCCTGTTCTGCGGCCCGCTGCTGCACCGTCTGGGCGAGGCGTTCATTCCCGATCTCGGCGGTTGCCGGATCGGCGACCGCCCCATCGACTTCCACCTCGACGCGCTGCGCAGGTTCGGCGCGGTCGTGGAGAAGCTGCCGAGCGGCATCAGCCTGACCGCGCCCAACGGGCTGCGCGGCGCCAACATCGAGCTGCCCTACCCGTCGGTGGGCGCCACCGAGCAGGTGCTGCTCACGAGCGTGCTCGCCGAGGGGCAGACCGAGCTGCGCAACGCCGCGATCGAGCCAGAGATCATCGACCTCATCTGCATCCTGCAGAAGATGGGCGCGATCATCACGGTCGAGCCCAACCGCGTCATCTTCATCGAGGGCGTCGAGGAGCTGCGCGGCTACGACCACCGCGCGATCTTCGACCGCAACGAGGCCGCCAGTTGGGCGGCCGCCGCGCTCGCCACGAAGGGCGACGTCTTCGTCGGCGGGGCGAAGCAGGAGGAGATGATGACCTTCCTGAACGTCTTCCGCAAGGTGGGCGGCGATTTCGACGTGCACGACGACGGCATCCGCTTCTGGCATCCCGGAGGCGAGCTGAAGCCCGTCACCATCGAGACCGACGTGCACCCGGGCTTCATGACCGATTGGCAGCAGCCGCTGGTCGTGGCGCTGACCCAGGCGCAGGGCGTGTCGACGATCCACGAGACCGTGTACGAGAACCGCTTCGGCTTCACCGACGCGCTCAACACCATGGGCGCCGACATCACCGTCTACAAGGACGGCCTGCACGACGACACCCGCCGCGTGATGCGCCGCGAGTTCGAGCAGGCCGCCGTGATCTCCGGCCCGACCTCGCTCACGGGCGCAGACATCGAGGTGCCCGACCTGCGGGGCGGGTTCAGCCACCTCATCGCGGCGCTCACCGCCGAGGGGCGCTCGAAGGTCACCAACATCGGCATCATCTCGCGCGGCTACGAGAACTTCATCGAGAAGCTGCGCCTGCTCGGCGCCGATTTCATCTTCGAGAGCTGAGCCTCCGCCAGGCTGAGCCTCCGCCCGGAGTGCGGAAACCTGTTCGCGGCTTCCGGGACGGCATGCCGTCCCGGAAGCCCGGCTCCGCGATAATGTGAAGTATGACTGACACGGTGAAGCTGCGCAGCCGCTCCTCGGCGGAGAAACGACGACCCTCCGTGTTCTGGTTGCTCGCCGCACTGCTGCTGCCGCCGTGGTCGCTGATGGCCCGCTACCGCTTCACCCCGCAGTCGAAGCTGCCGCAGACGGGGCCGTTCATCCTGGCGCCCAACCACTACAGCGAGATCGATCCGCTCGCCATGGGAGCCGCCGTGTGGCACCTGGGCCGCCTGCCCCGCTTCATGGCCAAGGCCAGCCTCTTCAAAGTGCCGGTGGTGGGATGGCTGCTGCGCTCCTCCGGCCAGATCCCCGTGGAGCGCGAGGGCGCCGTGCGATCGCGCGCCTCGGGAGCCAACCCCATGGGCGCCGCCGGCGCACTCATCGAGCGGGAGGCCGGCGTGATCGTCTACCCGGAGGGAACGCTCACCCGCGATCCAGATCTGTGGCCCATGCGCGGCAAGAGCGGGGCGATCCGCCTGGCGCTCGAGACCGGGATCCCGCTGATCCCCGTCGCGCACTGGGGCACCCAGCGGCTCATGCCGCGCTACGGGAAGCGCATCCACCCCTTCCCCCGCAAGACGATCCACGTCGCTGTGGGCGAGCCGATCGATCTCAGCCGCTTCGCGGGGCGGCATCCCGACCAGAAGGTGATCTCCGAGGCGACCGGCGAGCTCATGGGCGCGATCACCGCGCTGCTCGCCCAGCTGCGCGGCGAGCAGCCGCCCGCCGAGCGGTGGGATCCGAGTCAGCACCAGCAGAGCGAGACGGGGCGTTTTTGAATACCAGACCCATTCCGGTGATCACGGGCAACCGCTCGCGCAATCGCGGTCGCAAGGTCGCGGTGATCGGCTCGGGCAGCTGGGGCACGACCTTCGCGAAGGTGCTCAGCGACGCGGGCTGCGACGTGACCGTGTGGGCCAGGCGTCCCGAGGTGGCCAGCGAGATCCAGGTGGCCAGGCGCAACAGCCAATACCTGCCCGGCATCAACCTGCCCAAGACGCTGAAGGCGACGAGCGATCTGAGCACGGCGCTCAAGGGCACCAGGCTCGTGTTCCTCGCCGTGCCGAGCCAGACCCTGCGTCAGAACCTGCTCGACCTCGAACCCTACCTCGATCGCCGCAGCGTGCTCGTGAGCCTTGTGAAGGGCGTCGAGAAGACGACCACGATGCGCATGTCCGAGGTGATCCTCGATGCGCTCGACGTCGATCCTTCGCGGGTCGCCATACTCTCGGGTCCCAACATCGCGCTCGAGATCGCGAAGGAGCAGCCCACCGGCGCCGTCGCCTCCTGCGTCGACCTCGCAGTCGCCCAGGAGGTCGCGACCGCCGCCTCCGCGCCCTACTTCCGCACCTACGTCAACACCGACGTGGTCGGCACCGAGCTCGGAGGCGTGCTCAAGAACCTCATCGCGCTCGCGATCGGCATCGTCGACGGCGTGGGCTACGGCGAGAACACGAAGGCCGCGATCATCACGCGCGGGCTCGCCGAGATGACCGAGCTCGCCGTGGCCTCCGGCGCGGATCCCGCGACCCTCTCGGGCCTCGCCGGTCTCGGCGACCTCATCGCTACCTGCCAGTCGCCCCTCTCGCGCAACAACACCGCCGGCCGCCTGATCGGCCAGGGGTACACGCAGGAGGAGACGCGCGAGCAGATGCAGCAGGTCGCCGAGGGCATCACCTCGGTGCACCCGGTGCTCGAGCTCGCGCGGGAGCGCGGGATCACCATGCCCATCGTGGCCCAGGTGCAGATGGTGCTGAACGGCACCATGGCGCCGAAGAACCTCGGCCCCCACCTCGCCACCGAGGACGACGTGCCGCAGCCCGAGCTCAGCCTCGCCTCCTCCGGGCCCGGACCCTGGCGCCGCCTGCTCAACCGTCTGAAGGGAACCTCCGCGTGACCGACACCCCCTCCGACTCCGCAGGCAAGCGCACCGTCGTGCTCCTCTTCGGCGGCCGGTCCAGCGAGCACGGCATCAGCTGCGTCACCGCGGCCGGCGTGCTGCGCGCCATCGACCGCTCCCGCTTCGACGTGATCCTCGCAGGCATCACGAAGCAGGGCGCCACCGTGCTGATGCAGGAGGACGACCTCGACGGCTACCGCCTCGAGCCCGGCGCGCTGCCCGAGGTGCGCGACAACGGCACCCGCGTGCTCTGGCCGGCCTCGACCGCCACGCGCGCGCTCACGGTGATCGACCAGGCGGGCGCGCTGCGCACGCTCGGGCACGCCGATGCGGTGCTGCCGATGCTGCACGGCCCTTACGGCGAGGACGGCACGGTGCAGGGCATGCTCGACCTCGTCGACCTGCCCTACGTGGGCAGCGGCGTGCTCGGCTCGGCGCTCTGCATGGACAAGCACGCCGTGAAGACGGTGCTCGCCGATGCCGGGATCCCGGTCGCGCCCTGGCGCACGGTGACCCGGGATCAGCTGGAGCGGGATCCCTATCTCGTCGAGCGGCTCGACGAGGGGCTGAGCTACCCGCTGTTCGTGAAGCCGGCCCGCGCGGGATCGTCGGTCGGCGTGAGCCGCGTCTCGGAGGCCGCGCAGATCCCGGCCGCGCTCGAGACCGCGTTCGCCGAGGACCGCACGGTGCTCATCGAGTCGGGCGTCGCCGGGCGGGAGGTCGAGATCGCCGTGCTCGAGGGGCGCGGCGACGACCGGCCGCGCACCAGTTCCGTGATCGGCGAGATCGTGTTCACCGGCCGGGAGTTCTACGACTTCGAGGCGAAGTACCTGGGGGCGGCCGGCGTGGAGCTCGAGCTGCCGGCGAAGGTCACCGACGCCGAGTTCGCGGCGATCCGCGACGCCGCCGTGCACGCCTTCGAGGTGACGCAGTGCGCAGGGCTGGCCCGCATCGACTTCTTCCTCACCGCTGAGGGCCCGGTGCTCAACGAGATCAACACGCTGCCCGGCTTCACCCCCATCTCGATGTACCCGCGGCTCTGGGAGGCGTCGGGGCTCGGCTACACGGAGCTCATCACGGAGCTCGTCGAGCTGGCGATCGAGAAGAAGCCCGCCTACTGAGCGGTTCCTGTCATCCTGCGACTCCGGCTCGTTCCTGGCCTTCGCGCAGGATGACGGGCGCTCTGACCCGGCTACTCCACGTCGAAGGCGTCGCTGAGGCTCGTGCACCGGCGCTCCTGCGGCAGCAGCTGCGCGACGGCGCCGAGATCGACGATCGCGCTGGTGCCGCTCGCCTTGTCGGTGTCGACGAAGACGACGAGGCCGGGCGAGCGGCCGTACGCCTCGAAGCGCAGGATCGGCGCGGCCGAGTCGTCGGCGATCCAGTCGACGCCGTCGATCTCGACGCAGCTGTCGGTGGTGGGGCCGCTCGGCTCGATGCCGCACTGCAGTTGCACGGCGGCGGGATCGCCCCACGCGCCCGTCGACTGCGCGTTGGTGGTGCGGCGGTCGAGACCGGCCACCTGGTCGGGCAGGTGCACGATCACGTCGGCGCAGGCTGGATCGTTGGCGTTCTCCGCCGCGTGCATGGGCACGTCGCCCGCGCAGCCGGTGATCAGCGAGGCCGCGGCGATGAGAGCAGCCGAGCCCGAGAGCGCGCGGATCCCGAGTGATTTCACCCCCCCAGCCTAGCCGCCGTGCGCTGGCAAGCTGCTCCCTGCCCACCCTACCCGCCCACCCCGCCCATGCTTCCTGCCCTGCCCTTGCCTCGCCTCCCACCCCACCAGAAATCCGGGTCAGATTTTCACAGTGCGCGTCGACCGCACTACGAAAATCTGACCCGGATCTCGGAGGAGAGGGGGCACTTGACAGGGTGAGGTGAGGGGTGGAGTGAAAGGTGAGGGGAGAAATGCGAAGGCGAGGGGTGAGGGGGCGC
>JASGDX010000034.1:0-2798 GCA_047606985.1 Leucobacter sp.
GCGGCTCTGCGAGCCGCGCATGCCGAGCACGTCCCAGCGATCCGCCACCGAGATCCCGGGGGCCCCGCGGTCGATGAAGCCGAAGACCAGGGTGGGCTGCTCGGGATCCGAGAGGTCGAGGCCGTGCGCGATGAGCCGTGTCCAGACCGGCGACAGCGAGGTGAAGATCTTGACGCCCGAGAGCAGGTAGCCGCCGTCCTCCTGCGGCTCGGCAACCGTGTTCGAGCCCTGCAGCACCCAGTCGTTGGCAGGCTCGCTGATGCCGAACGCGAAGATCTCTCCCGCCATCGCCTCCTCGAGCACGTAGTCGAGCGAACGGTCCCCCCGCTCGAGCATCGCGCGCACCACGCCGGTGCACGTGAGGTGCATGTTGATCGCGAGCGCCGTCGGCGGCGCCGCACCGGCCAGCCGTTGCTGCAGCCGCGATACCTCGTGCAGCGTCAGGCCCGGCCCGCCGAGCTCCTCCGGCACGAACAGCCGCAGGTAGCCGCGATCCCGCAGCTCGGCGAGATCCTCGTCGGCGAAGCGGTTCTCGCGATCGACCAGCGCGGCCCGCTCGCGGAAGCGCTCGAGCAGCTCGTCGGGCAGGTATTCCTCGGCCAGTCTCCGGTGCCGCGCTTCTCGATCGCCCATCTCGATGCTCCTCTGCTCTGATCGCCGTCGCCCCGCCACCCTACCGCCATCCGCGGGGCGATCCGTGAGGGCGCCGGGTTCAGGGAAGCCGCGGGGCGCTCAGTAGACTGGCAGCGTTGCACCGGCCGGACGATCCGGCACCCCGCCAGTCAGAGAGAGGCGCGCCTTCGATGCCCACCACGCTCCAGAACGTCGTCTTCCCCCGGGGCAAGGATCCCGACGTGCTGCCGCTCTACGCGGATCCCGAGATCTGGTCGGTCGTCGACGACGGCATCACCCCCGTGCGGCTCAGCTCGATGGCGAGCATCGACAACGTGCTCTCGCGCAGCAGCGTGCGCGTGCGCGCGGGCCGCAGGGTGTCGTACGGCACCTACTTCAACGCCTTCCCAGCCGCCTACTGGCAGCGCTGGACCGTGGTCGACCGCGTCTCCCTGACGCTGCGCACGAGCGGCGGCGGCACGATCATCGTCTACCGCTCGAACGCCGGCGGCACGCAGCAGCGGGTCATCTCGCGCCCGGTCGACGGCGAGGCCGTCTCCATCTTCGAGCTGCCCCTCACGAGCTTCGGCGACGGCGGCTGGTACTGGTTCGACCTCATCGCCAACGACGAGGATCTGATCCTCGAGGGCGGAGAGTGGACCACGGAGGCGGCGCCCGTCGTCACCGGCAAGCTGAGCCTCGGCATGACCACCTTCAACAAGGCCGACTACTGCCTCGAAACCCTCCGCAACATCGCCGACAGCGAGGAGCTGCTCGAGGCGATCGACCGCATCCACCTCGTGGACCAGGGCACGCAGAAGGTGCGGGATCACGAGGGCTTCGACGCGGTCGCCGCCCGCCTGGGCGAGCAGCTGCGCATCATCGAGCAGCCCAACCTCGGCGGATCGGGCGGCTTCGCGCGGTCGATGGCCGAGACGCTCGAGCTCGACGAGACCGATTTCCTGCTGCTGCTCGACGACGACGTCGAGTTCGAGACGGAGAGCGCGCTGCGCGCGCACCGCTTCGGCCAGTTCAGCCGCACGCCGGTGATCGTCGGCGGCCACATGTTCGACCTGCTCGACAAGCCGGTGATGCACGCCTGGGCGGAGATCGTGCGCCCCGACGTGTTCATGTGGGGACCATCGTTCAAGCTGCAGCACCGCCATGACTTCCGCGCGCAGAACCTGCGCCAGACCCCGTGGATGCACGCGCGCCTCGACGCCGACTACAACGGCTGGTGGATGTGCATGATCCCGAAGAAGATCATCGAGCGGATCGGTCTCGCGCTGCCGGCGTTCATCAAGTGGGACGACGCGGAGTACGGCCTGCGCGCCAGGGAGGCCGGCTTCCGCACCGTGTCGCTGCCCGGCGTCGCGCTCTGGCACGTCTCCTGGCTCGACAAGGACGACACGCTCGACTGGCAGGCCTTCTTCCACACCCGCAACCGCATCATCGCGGGTCTGCTGCACGCGACGCCCGCCGGCGGCAAGGGCATGATGCAGAACATGGGCAGGCAGGACATCAAGATGCTGCTCAACATGCAGTACTACGCCGCTCAGCTCGCGGTCGACGGCATGCGCTCGGTGCTCGCGGGGCCCGACCGCCTGCACGAGACGCTGCCGAGCGACATGCCGGGCGCCCGATCCGCCGCGAAGCGCTTCCCCGAGACCCGCATCTACCGCGCGGGCGATCCCGAGACCCCGGTGGCCCGCGGCGGGCGTGCGCTGCCACACATCGGCGAGCGCCCCGAGGCGTTCGGCGGGGTGAGACTGGCGGCGTTCACCGCGAAGATGCTGCCGAAGGCGTGGCTGAGCTCCGCCAGCGAGGACCGCCCTGCGGAGCCGGAACTGGAGTACGCGAAGCGCGACGCGTTCTGGTGGGTCATCCCCCATCACGAGAGCGTGATCGTCGGCACCGCCGACGGCGCGGGCAAGACGTGGCTGCGCCACGACCGCGCGAAGTTCCGCCGGCTGCTGCGCGAGGCCCGCTCTCTGAACCAGGAGATCGCGAAGAACTGGGACGCACTGGCCGCCGAGTACCGTGCGGCGCTCCCCCGCATCACCTCCGCCGCGGAGTGGAGGAAGACGTTCGAGGGGCGGTAGGGCCCGGCCGGGTTCCGCGCTGAGCGAGGACCCGGCCGCTCGAAGCCCGGTGACGCGCTGAGGGCCGGGGAGTTCCTGCGGAAC
>JASGDX010000035.1:0-3557 GCA_047606985.1 Leucobacter sp.
CCTCCCGATCGCCGGGTACGAGCTCGCCAGGCAGCGGCGCATCCTCGGCAGGGACATCCCGTTCTCGGTGGTCATCGAGATGACCGGGCGGTCGCTGTTCTCGGACGCATTCTGGATGGGTCACCTGCTGCGCCGCGACTGGTGGCCGGTCGGCTGGTCGGTGCTCGCGCTGACCCCGTTCTCGAGGCTCGCCCGCGGGGTCGCTGCCGCGATGGCGTGGGAGCCGGTGCGCGACCACCTGCTGAGCCCCACCCGCCTCGGCCCGTTCAAGAGTCTCGGGCTGCGCCTGCTCGACGACGCCTCGTACGGCACGGGCGTGATCCGCAACGCGATCCGCAAGCGGGTGCCCAACGTGGTGACGCCGCGGGTGCGGTTCCCCTTCTGGCCCGCGAAGGGATCGGCCGGCACCCCGTCGCTCCAGGCCGGCCCGCAGGTCGCGGCCGCCGCAGCCTCCGGGATCGCCGGAGCCGCCGAAACCGCCGAGACCGCCGAAACCCCCGAAACTCCCGGACGGAAAGAGAACCCCGCCGTATGAGGCCGCGCATCTCGCCCCTCTCCATCCTGTCGGTCCTCGGGCTCTCCGCGGCCGCCGCGCTGCTGCTCGCCGGCTGCTCGAGCAGCGGAGACGCCGCGAACGGCGGCGGCGCGGCGGCCGGCGACCCTATCAGGATCGGTGCCGTCAGCTCGATCACCGGCCCGGCGCCCTTCCCCGAGGTGCCCGCTGCGGCTCGGGCCGTGTTCGACCGGGTCAACGCCGAGGGCGGCATCGACGGCCGGCCGATCGAGTTCATCTCCGAGGACGACGGGGCCGATCCCGCGCAGGCCGCGCAGGCGGCCCGCCGGCTCGTCGACGAGCAGGGCGTCGTCGCGATGGCCGGCTCGGCGAGCCTCGTCGACTGCGCGGCCAACGCCGCGTTCTACGCCCAGCGCGACGTGGTCTCGATCATGGGGACCGGGGTGGAGCCGACCTGCTTCGAGTCGAAGAACATCGCACCCGTGAACAACGGCACGGTGCAGGGTTATGCGAGCCTGCTCTACTACGCCTCCGAGGATCTCGGCCACGACCGGGTGTGCCCGGTGATCCTCAACTCCGCCGGGCTGACCGATCCCTATCTCGACCTCATCGAGCGCTGGGAGGCCGCTACCGGCAGCACCGCCGCCCACGTCGACACCTCGGTGAACCTGGGCGACGATCCCACCCCCGCCATCCTCGCCGTGCGCGATGCCGGCTGCGACGCGGTCGTGTTCAACTCGAACGAGCCCGTCGCCGTCGCCTTCATGCACACGGTCAAGCAGCAGGGCGTGCTCGATCAGGCCGACTGGCTCACCCTCACCTCCGCCTACAGCGAGACCGCGGCCGAGGCGCTCGAGGCTCAGGGCACGCTCGGCCTCTACGCGAACTCGGAGTTCCTGCCGTTCACGAGCGACGATCCCGCGCTCGACGGCTGGCGCGACGCCCTCACCGCCGCGGACGTGCCGCTCACCTCGCTGTCGCAGGGAGGCTACGTCAGCGCGGAGATCCTGGTCGAAGTGCTACGGGGCATCGACGGCGAGATCACGGCGGAGTCGGTCGCGGAGGCGTTCCGGGCGGTCGACGAGATCGACAACCCCCTGCTGGGCATGCCCTTCACCTTCGGCGACGCCGACGCCCACAATCCGAACCGGGCCAGCATGATGGTCAGGGCGACCGAGAACGGGTGGGAGACCGTCGGCGACTGGGTGCGGGTGCCGGCGCTCGGATGATCGCGCGCGGGGGTGCCTGAGCATGCTCGACGGGATCGTGTCCGGCCTCGTCGCGGGGTCGTCGTACGCGATCCTCGCCGTGTGCCTGGTCGTGCTCTACCGCCTGGTCGGCGTACTCAACTTCGCTCAGGCCGCGATCGGCGCCCTCGGCGCGTACACCTGCTACGCCGTGGCCGGCGCTGGCGTGCCGCTCGCCGTCGCGGTCGCGGCGGGCATCGCGGCGGCGGCGACGCTCGCCGGGATCGCCGGATGGGCGCTCGACCGGTGGTTCGCGAACCCGACCGCGGCCGTGCGCGCGGTGGTGTCGGTGGTGCTGCTGATCCTCGTCCTCGCGCTCGGCTTCAGGCTCTTCGGCGACTCGCCCAGGCTGATGCCCCCGCTCGTGCCGGGCGTCTCGTTCGCCGTCGCGGGGGTGCGCGTCTCGCTGACCACGATCGTTGCGCTCCTCGCGGCCGGCGCGATCGCGGGCGGTCTCTCCCTGGTGCTGCGGCGCACGCGGCTCGGTCTCCGGCTGCGGGCGCTGTCGGAGCGGCCGGTGACGCTGCAACTGCTCGGCGTGAACACCTCGGCGCTGGCGATCGGCGTGTGGGGCGCGACGGCCGCGCTCTCGACGCTGGCGCTGCTGCTGGTCGCGCCCAGCCGGAATCCGACGTTCGAGTCGATGTCCTTCCTCGTGGTGCCCGCGCTCGCCGCTGCGCTCCTCGGCCGCTTCTCGAACGTGTGGATCGCGGCTGGCAGCGGTCTGGTCATCGGTGCGATCGAGGGGGCGGGTGCGAGGATCCCGGTGCTCTCGGACTACCGCGGCGCGCTCCCGTTCGCGCTGATCATCGCGGCGCTCGTCTGGCTGCGGCGGCGTGAGGCCTGGGATGCGGCTCGCTGATCCCCGGCGCATCGCCGCCGTGCTGCTCGTCGTCGCGCTCGCGGCGCTCGGCGCGGTGCTCCCGGTCTACTGGGTGTACCTGCTGTCGGCCGTCGCCGTCGGCGCGATCATCGCGCGCAGCGTCGGCCTGCTCACCGGCCGGCTCGGCGTCATCGTGCTGTGCCAGATGTCCTTCGCCGCGATCGGCGGGTGGACGGTGTCGGCCGCCGCCCTCGCCCGCCCGGAGATCCCGTTCCCGCTGCTCGTGCTCGCCGGAGGACTGGTCGCGGCGCCGGTCGGGCTGGCGCTCGGGATCGCGACCGCCCGCATCCGCGGCATCGAGCTCGCGGTCGTGACGCTCGGCTTCGCCGCGGCGCTCGATCTGGTGCTGCGCCAGGGGAGCTTCCCGGGAGTCGGCGAGGGCCGGCCTGTGGTGCCCTCCGCTCCCTTCGGCGACCCGCGCGGCTTCTTCGCGCTCTGCTGGATCGCGCTGATCGCGCTGCAGATCGGCCTCGCCGCGCTCGATCGCACCGTCTACGGGCTCGGCTGGGCGGCGGCGCGGTCGAGCGAGCGCGCCGCCGCAGCGCTCGGGGTGCGCGTCGGAGCCGCGAAGGCCGGAGCGTTCGCGGTCGGGGCGCTGCTGGCGGGGGTCGCCGGCGGGTTGCTGGCCGGCCAGTACGGGCTGCTGACGCCGGCCGTCTTCTCCCCGCTCGTCTCGATGACGCAGCTGGCGACCGCGGTGCTGTGCGGGGCCGGCCTGTTCGGCGGCGCCGTGCTCTCGGGTCTGCTCTCCGCGTTCGTGCCTGAGGTGCTGCGCCGGCTGGGCCTCCCGCTCGACCTCGGCAGCGCCCTGCTCGCCCTCGGCGCGTTCGACGTGCTGCGCCGCGGCGGGGGCGGGATCGCCGAGCAGCTGAACGCCCGGCTCGAGGAGCGGGCCTTCCGCGGCGTGCGCACG
>JASGDX010000036.1:0-5978 GCA_047606985.1 Leucobacter sp.
GACCAGGCGGTGGCGATCGCCTGGCTCGCCATCATGGCCGCTGGCTGGTTCGGATGGTCTCAGGAGGATCCGAAGCCCCGGCTCCGCGGCTATCTGGGGGCCGGTTCGGTGCTCGGGATCCTGCTGTCGATCGCATTCGGGATTCTCGTCTGGCGCAACTGGTCGACTCCGACCGCGCTCGAGGGGCGCTACTGGGTCTTCGGCGCCGCGGTACTCGCCGAAGCACTGGCGATCGGCATCGGCTGCATCGTGCTCGCGCGGCGCAAGCAGAAGCGCTGGTACGGCTGGTGGATCGCGCTCTGCGTCTCCCTGCACTTCCTGCCGCTCGCCTGGGTGTTCTCCGACTGGTCGTACATCGTGCTCACCGCCGTGCAGCTCATCGGCCTGTTCGCGATGCTCCCCGCCCTGCGCCGCGGGAGCTACGCGACGAGCCGGTGGGCGTGCTCATGGATCGCCGTGACCTTCCTCCTCTACGCGATTCTCTCCGCGGCCATCTTCCTCGGCAAATACGGGTACCCGTTCGCATAGCCGCGAACGCAACAGGTCCGAGTCGGCTCGCGGGCTCGTTGCGCCGCCCCGCCCTCAGGCGCGCCGATTCCGCCCGAACTGCCGCCGGTGCGCCGAGGGCGTCGTGCCCGCGACCGCGCGCAACTGCTTGCGGAGCGCCGCACCGGTGCCGAGCCCGCACTGCGCGGCGATACGGTCAACGGGGAGCTCCGTGGTCTCGAGCAGCTCCTGCGCCAGGCGCACCCTCTGCCGCGCGAGCCAGACGCCTGGCGAGGTGCCGGTCTCCTCGCGGAAGCGGCGGGTGTACGAGCGCACGCTCATATGGGCCTGCTCGGCCATCCCGGCGACGCCGATGCGCTCCCCCAGGTGCTCGAGCGCCCATGCGCGGCTGTCCGAGGTCGACTCGCCCGGCTCCTCGACCGCCGGCCGTTCGATGTACTGGGCCTGATCCCCCTCGCGCCAGGCCGGGGCGACGCAGTAGCGCGAGACGCGGTTGGCGGCCTCCCAGCCCGCGTCGCGGCGCACGATGTGCAGGCAGAGGTCGATGCCGGCGGTGAGGCCGGCAGAGGAGAGCACCGCGCCCTCGTCCACGAACAGGGCGCGCTCGTCGAGCTGCACGGCGGGGTAGAGGCTCCTGAACTGATCGGCGAACTGCCAGTGCGTGGCGGCCCTGCGGCCGTCGAGGAGTCCGGCCGCGCCGAGCACGAAGGCGCCGGTGCAGAGGGAGACGACGCGCGCGTCGGGCGGGATCAGCGCGAGGGCCTCGGCGGTGGCGGGATCGAGCCGGCCCTGCCTGCGCGCCGCCTCGTTGCGGGTGCCCGGCACCACGACGGTGTCGGCGCGGGCGAGCGCGCTCGGATCCGATCCCGCGGTGATGGCGAAGTCGTGGGTCGACTCGACGGACGCACCGCCCGCGGCGCACACCCGCACGTCGTAGATCGGCTCCCCCGCGGAATCGGTCGCGCTTCCGAGCACGAGCGAGGGAATGGTCGCATCGTAGCCCACGACGGGCGAGACGAGCAGCACGACGACCCGGTGCCGTTCGGAAGCCGAGAGCGCTTCGATCGCAGACATGGCCGAATTGTTTCACATATTGTCTTACGGGCCAATAGTCGCGGCGCGAGCGGATGCGGCATGCTGGGGAGCGGTCGTCGGCGCGACTGCGCGCGACCGCTCTGATCCCCGTCACCATCCGCTCCCAGCCGAAGGAGAAGCATGCCCGAGGAGTCCGTCTCCCTGCAGCAGGCCGGCCCCGCGATCGCGCTGCGCAACCGCGGCTCCGCCTGGTACGCCGTGATCGTCGTCGCTGCGTTCTTCACGCTCATCGGAGCCGCGGGCTTCCGCTCCGCGCCCGGCGTGCTGATGACTCCGCTGCACGAGGAGTTCGGTTGGTCGCACGGCACGATCGGCGGCGCGGTGTCGCTGAACCTGCTGCTGTACGGGCTGTTCTCGCCCTTCGCGGCGGGCCTCATGGAGCGGTTCGGGATCCGGCGCGTCGCCGCCTCGGCCCTCGTCGCCGTCGCGATCGGCAGCGGACTGTCGGTGCTCGTGCAGCAGGCCTGGCAACTGTGGCTACTCTGGGGCGTCGTGATCGGCGCGGCGACGGGCGCGATGTCCATGCCGTTCGTGTCGATGATCTCGGGTCGATGGTTCGCGGCCCGCCGCGGGCTCGTCTCGGGCCTGCTCACCGCCGCGAACGCCGCGGGGCAGCTCGTCTTCCTCCCGGTGCTCGCCTCGCTCGCCGGCCGCTACGGCTGGCGCGCCCCCTCGCTCGTCATCGCCGCAGCGGCGCTCGTCGCGGTGCCCGTGGTGCTGCTGATGCTGCGGGATCGCCCCCGCGACGTCGGCCTGCTGCCCTACGGCGCGCCGATGGACCCGGCTCCCGCCGCACGGCGCCACGGGGCGTCTCCCCGGTCGGCCGTCGCGATCACCTTCAACGCGCTGCGCGACGCCGCGAGAGCTCCCGTCTTCTGGCTGCTCGCGGGCTCATTCGCGATCTGCGGGGCCAGCACCAACGGCCTCATCGGCACCCACTTCGTGCCGGCGGCCCACGACCACGGTATGCCGGCCACCGCGGCGGCCGGGCTGCTCGCGCTGGTCGGCATCTTCGACGTCCTCGGCACCGTCTGCTCCGGATGGTTGACCGATCGGGTCGATCCCCGCTATCTGCTGCTGGTCTACTACGCCCTCCGAGGCGCCTCGCTGCTGCTGTTCCCCGCCCTGCTCGGCCCCGAGGTGCATCCGCCGCTGTGGGCGTTCATCGTCTTCTACGGGCTCGACTGGGTGGCGACCGTTCCCCCGACGATCGCCCTGTGTGCAGACCGCTTCGGGGATCGCGGGCCGATCGTGTTCGGCTGGGTTTTCGCCTCGCATCAGGTGGGCGCGGCGATCGCCGCCGGCGGAGCCGGCGTCCTGCGCGACGCCACCGGCAGCTACGACGCGGCCTGGATCTCCGCCGCGGCGCTCTGCGCTCTCGGGGCCGTGCTGTCGGTGCTGGTCGCGAAGCCGATCGCGCTTCGCGCCCGGCAGAGGCGGGAGGTCGAGGCACCGCTCTCGGGGAGCCCCGAACCCGCTACTCGGTAGTCAGCGCCGGACACGGTTCCGCCCCGGGCGCCGCGCGAACGGCGCTCGGGGCGGAACCGGACTGCGGCTACTCGTTGCCGACCTTGCCGTCCAGGTTGTCGCGCGCCTCGGCGATCTGGTCGGCGTGCTTGCCGCCGGTCACCTTGTTCGCCAGATCCGCGACGCCGTCGAGGATCTTGTCGCTGATCTGCTCGGCCTGCTCGCTCTTCAGCGCCTCCTCCACCTTGTCGGCGTTCTCCTTGGCGAACTCGCCCGCCTGTCCGGCGAGATCGGATGCCTTCTTGCTCAGGTCCTCGATGCCCATGCGTGTTCCTTCCGTATCGCGGCCGATCGGTTCGGCGCGCTGCGGCAATTATCCCGCCTCAGGGCACTCGCGGGAAGAGCCCGTTCCTCAGAGTGTCATCCGCGGATGCCGTGCAGGCCTGCGACGACCTCCGCCGCCCGTGCAAAGCGATCGCGCGACAGCACGTGCCCCTCGCGCCGCATGCCGTCGTCCGAGACCCGCAGCACGCGCTCCGGGGACAGGAAGCTCTCGCGCCCCTGGCCGTCCCAGCCGCCCGTCCCGACCGACACGAAGCCGCGGTGCTGCTTCGTGCTGAGATAGCAGCCGGCCGTGGTGCTCGCGTCGATGCGGGCGATGATGAGCACGGGCCGGTCCTTGCCGCGGCCGTCGTTCTCGACGTACGGCACCCAGGTCCACACGACCTCTCCGGGATCGGGATCGCCGTCGGGCTTCGGCTCGTAGCCGATGCGCAGCGATCGGATCTCGGCCGGAGACAGATCGCGGGTCGCCCCGTCGCCGTCGCGGCCGGGGCTGTCCTCGGACGCCGTCTCCGAGAACGCGCCGGGGACAGTCCCCGATGCGGGCTGCGGAGCCGTCCGCAGCGGGCCACGGGCTGCGGCATCGGCGCCGGGGGTGCTGCGCTGCGAGGGCGACGCGGATCCCGAACCCCGCGCCCTGAGGAACGCGGCGGAGAAGGATCGCAGGAATGACAGCAGCGCCCCGCCGGATCCCCCGCCGCTCACGACGGGACCTCGCTCGCCGTCAGCGCGTTGAGACGGGACATGCAGCGGAGGTACTTCTTGCGGTAGCCGCCGTCGAGCATGCCGCCGCCGAAGACCGAGGTCAGCGGGATCCCGGTGGCGCGGATGGGGATCTGACCGTCGTAGACCCGGTCGATGAACGCCACGAAGCGCAGCGCGGCCGACTGGTCGGTGAGCTCGTGCACGTCGCGCAGGCCGATGCACTGCACGCCCTCGAGGAGGCCGACGTAGCTCGAGGGGTGCACCGTGGCGAGGTGCTCGATCAGCTCGGGGAACGAGTCGTCGGTCATGCGCTCGCCGGCCGCGGCGGCATCGGCCATCGCGAACCGGTAGCCGTCGATGTCGAGCGCGATCGCATCGCCCGTGATGTCGCGCTGGCGGTAGTCGACGCCGTCGATGCGCACCGCGGCGAAGCGGTCGGACATCGCCTGGATCTCGCGCATGAAATCGGAGGCGGCGAAGCGGCCCTCGCCGAGCGCGTTCGGAGGCGTGTTCGAGGTGGCGACGATGCGCGATCCGGTGCTCGTGAGATCGCCGATGAGCCGGGTCATGAGCATCGTGTCGCCCGGATCATCGAGTTCGAACTCATCGATGCAGATGAGCCGCGCGCCCTGCAGCACGCCGACCGCGCCGGCGTAGCCCAGGGCGCCGACGAGCGCGGTGTACTGGATGAAGGTGCCGAAGTACCGTCGTCCCGCGGTGGCGTGCCAGGTCGCCGCGAGCAGGTGCGTCTTGCCGACGCCGAAGCCGCCGTCGAGGTACACGCCGGGACGCGTCGGGGCGTTCGGACGCGGCTCGACCTGCTTCTTTCGGCCGAAGCCGAGGAACCCCCCGCGCGTCACCGGAGCCTCCGGCTCGGCGAAGGCGCGCAACAGGTCCCTGGCCTCCTGCTGGGAGGGGTACTCGGGATCGGGCCGGTACGAGTCGAAGGACGCGTGATCGAACTGGGGCGGCGGCACGAGGGTCGCGACCAGATCGGTCCCGGAAATGCTGGGCCGGCGATCGACGAGGCGTGCGGAGCTGTAGGTCTTGTCGGAGGGCATCGCTGCTAGTGTATCGTCGCGTCGGCGCTCAACCCCGCCAGGGCGGGTGCGGCAAGGCTCGGGCGAAGCGCTCGGTCGCGCGCTCCCAGGCCTCGGGATCGGTGTTCCAGAGCTTCACGTGCTCGCCGACCCGCTGCAGCCGCAGCTGCACCAGCTCGGGCCTGGCTTCCGCGAGCTGCTGCGCGCCCGAGCAGGGCACGAAGGTGTCGCCCTCGCTCGCGTGGATGAGCACGGGCACCTGCAGCGCCCCGGCGAATGCGGCGGCGTTGAGATCCCCGACCGCGAGTCCGCCGGGCTCCCCTGCGCGCACCGCACCGCGCCCCAGCAGCGCGATGCCGATGTCGGCGACGAATCGCGGGGCCGAGCGCCTGGCCGCGTGGTACCGCAGCAGCGCGCGCCAGTCGACGGCTGGCGAGTCGAGGATCAGCCCGTCGACGAGGCCGCGATGGGCACCCCTGGTGGCGGCGACGAGGCAGGCGGTGCCGCCCATCGACCAGCCGAAGAGGGTCACCCGTTCGGCGCCCCGCCGCACCGCCTCCGCGATGGCGGCGTCCACGTCCCGGCTCTCGGCGATGCCGATGCCGTAGCGGCCGTGCTCGCCGGCTGGCGCGCCCGGATCGTTGCGGTAGCTGATCACGAGGCTCGTGATCCCGGCGCGCGCCAGCGGGGCCACGCCCCGGAGCGTCTCCTCTGGCAGCGCGCCGCGGCCGTGTACGTGGACCGCCCAGCGGCGCTTGCGCGCCCGCCTCGGGTGCACCACCCAGGCATCGGCCTCGCCCAGCTCGGTCGCGTAGGAGATGC
>JASGDX010000037.1:0-3917 GCA_047606985.1 Leucobacter sp.
AAAGACACTCCTCCTCGGCCTTGCCAGAAATCCGGTGAGCACATCCTCGCTACGGCACACCTATCGGCGGAACCTCTTACTTCCTCGCCGAGGGCAGGCGGATGGCGCCGGTCGTGACGTCCTCGTCGAGCTGCTCGAGCGTACGACCGCGCGTCTCGGGCACGAACTTCCAGAAGAACAGGAAGGAGAAGATGTTCACGACGGCGAAGATCGCGAACAGGCCCATGCTCACCGCGCCGACGATCGCCGGCACAGAGAGCGCGAGAATGCCGTTGGCGAACCACAGCACGAAGATCGCCACGCCGGTGCCGATGCCACGCATGCGCAGCGGGAAGATCTCCGAGAGGTAGACCCAGGTGCAGATGTTCAGGAAGGTCTGCATCGATCCGACCATGATCATGACGAGCACGAGGAACACCCAGCCGCGGGTGAGGCTCGGGTCCGGGAACACCCAGATCATGAAGATCGCGATGAGGATGTGCGAGATCGAGACGAGGCCGTAACCCAGCAGGAAGTTGGTGCGACGGTTGATGCGGTCCATCAGGTTCACCGCCACGACGCCGCCGACCACGGCGATGACGCCGGGGGCGATGTTCACCCAGCCGATCATGTCCTCGCTGAAGCCGGACTCGGCGAGCATGCGCTGGCCGTAGTACATGATGGCGTTGATGCCGGTGAACTGCTGCGCGATGCCGATCACGCTGGCGATGACCAGGATGATGAGCAGGTTCTTGTTCGAGAGCACGGCCTTCATGCCGACCGCGCGCTCGCCCATCTTGTGCTCCTCCTCGGCGACACGCTCGATGTCGTCGAGCTCGGCCTCTGCGCGATCCTTCGAGCGGATCGTGTGGAGCACCGCGCGCGCGTCGTCCTCGCGGCCCTTCTCGAGCAGCCAGCGCGGTGACTCGGGCATGCGCAGCATGCCGAAGAACAGCACGATGGCCGGCAGCGCGCAGATGGCGAACATGTAGCGCCAGACGCCGTCGTGGTGACCGAACATGGCCGCGATGATCGCGTTGACGACGAAGGCGGCCAGCTGGCCGACCACGATCATCAGCTCGTTGCGGCCCGCGAGCGAACCGCGGATCTCGAAGGGCGCCATCTCGGCGAGGTACACCGGAACCACCGACGAGGCGCCGCCGACCGCGAGGCCGAGCATGATGCGGCCGAAGATCAGCACGCCGTAGCCGAGCGGCGAGAACTCGCCGTGCACGCCGCTGCCCGGCGAGAAGATGACGAACATCGTGCCGCAGAAGAACAGGATGGACAGGACGATGATCGTGGGGCGGCGGCCGATGCGGTCGGCGAGCCAGCCGCCGATCATGGCGCCGAATGCAGCCGCGAAGATGAGCGCGCTGATCACGAATCCCAACTGGATGTCGCTGAGCCCCAGCTCCGCCTGCATCGGGCGTTCGGCGCCGTTGGCGACACCGGTGTCGTAGCCGAAGAGCAGTCCACCGAACGTCGCGATCACCGCGACGAGGCCGAGCCGCTTCTTATGCGGGCCGTCGGTCAGGGGCGGGAGCGTCGTACTCCCCGATGATGAGGGCGCTGGGCCTCCGGACATGATTGACTCCTTCGTCCTGTGTGTACTCGCGCGACATCTGTTCATGAGGCGCTCATGCGAGCTTAACAATGTCGTTACATTTGAACAAACTTTTTTTGGAGTAGTGTTGGGTCGTGACGACGCTGATCTCCGGCATCGCGCCATTCGCCTGGGCGCTGCTGGCCCTCGCAGCCGTGCTCGTCGGCATCTCGAAGACCGCACTGCCTGGCATCAACACCCTCTCGATCGCCGCGTTCGCGGCCGTCCTCCCGGCGCGGGCCTCCACGGGCGCGCTGCTCCTGCTGCTCATCGTGGGCGACGTCTTCGCACTTCTCAGCTACCGGCGGCACGCCGACTGGGGCGCGCTGCTCAAGCTGATCCCGGCCGTGGTCGCCGGCCTGGCGCTCGGTGCGCTCTTCCTCGCCGTCGCCGACGACGGCTGGGTGCGCCGCGTGATCGGCGCGATCCTGCTGCTCATCATCGCCTTCACCCTGTGGCAGCGCCGGCGGTCCGTCTCGAACGGCGAGGGAGGGCCTGGCTCCGGCCGCGACGCCCGATCCGCCGCGCTCGCGCGCGTCGGCTACGGCACGCTCGGCGGCTTCACCACGATGGTCGCCAATGCGGGCGGCCCGGTGATGTCGATGTACTTCCTCGCGGCGCGCTTCCCGGTCAAGGCCTTCCTGGGCACCGCGGCCTGGTTCTTCGCGGTGATCAACCTGGTGAAGGTGCCGGTGTCGATCGGGCTCGGCCTCATCACCCCCGGCACGCTCGTGCTCGACCTGCTGCTGATGCCCGGCGTGGTCGCCGGGGCACTCATCGGGCGCTGGATCGCCCTGCGCATCCGGCAGCGCACCTTCGAGTGGGCGGTCGTGGCCTGCACGCTGCTCGGCGCGGTGTACCTGCTCGTGAGCTGAGGCGGTCACCGGCCGGGGATCCCGCGATCGCGGGATCGGCGTCGGCTGCGGGATCCCGCTCCCCGGGTTGCGGGATCGGCCGCCGCGCCCCTCTCCTCGGCGCCGGTTGCGGGATCCCGAAGCGATGATCGTTCGGGATCGCGGAAAAGCGGGCGCACCACTAGCCAATACCCGACATGTGTGTCTATCTTTGTTATGACATATTTACCGGGCAACGGCGCCCGTAATTCCTGGAGGTAACCGTGACCGCAGCCGAATCTTCGCCCGCAACCGCCCCGCTCGCCCGTGCGGCGAGGGAGACGCCGACGGCGCTGTGGAACGACTCGGCCGACCCCTACGAGCTCGAGGCCTCGATCGGCTTCGGCGCCGTCGGCGCCACCTGCAACCCGGTCATCGCCTTCACCGCGATCAACAAGTACCCCGAGGTCTGGGGCCCCCGCCTGCGCGAGCTGGCCGCCGAGCACCCCACCTGGGGCGAGTCGGAGCTGGGCTGGCAGGCCGTGCGCGAGCTCTCGATCGACGCGGCGAAGCTGCTGCTGCCCATCTTCCGGGAGACCGGCGGGCGCAACGGGCGTCTCTCGATCCAGACCGACCCCCGCCTCTACCGCGACCGCGACGCGCTCGTCGCCCAGGCAGTCGAGTTCTCGCAGCTCGCCGAGAACATCATCGTCAAGATCCCCGCCACCGCCACCGGCATCGCCGCCATGGAGGAGGCCGCCTACCGCGGCGTCAGCATCAACGCCACCTGCAGCTTCACCGTGCCGCAGGCCCTCGCGGTGGGCGAGGCCCTCGAACGCGCCCTCGACCGCCGCGCGGCGGACGGCCTCCCGGACCAGGAGTTCGGCCACGTCGTCACCATCATGGGCGGGCGCCTCGACGACTGGCTCAAGAAGTGGGCAGACCAGAACCGCATCCTCACCACCCCCGGCGCGCTCGACTGGGCGGGGGTCGCCTGCCTCAAGCGGGCGCACGCCATCTTCACCGAGCGCGGCTACCGCAGTCGCATCCTCTCCGCCGCCTTCCGCAACTTCCTGCAGTGGTCGGAGCTCGTGGGCGGCGACCTCGTCGTCTCCCCGCCCTTCGACTGGCAGGTGCGCATCAACGAGAACGGCATCCCGGCCGAGAATCGCATCGACGTGCCGGTCGATCCCGCGATCATCGACGAGCTGATGCGGCTCAGCGAGTTTCGCCGCGCGTACGAGCCCGACGGCATGCGCATCGACGAGTTCCTCGGCTTCGGCGCCGCCCGCAACACGCTGCGCCAGTTCCTCGACGCCGACGCGCAGCTCGACGCGCTGGTGCGCGACGCGATCCTGCCGGCGGCGTAGGCAGGGGCACGCTCTCCCTCCGCTCTCCCTCTGCTCCCCTCCCCTCCCCTCCCCTGGCGAATAGGGGACCCAAAAGGTGGGGTGAGAGCGGTTGAAGCGGCCCAAAGGGTGCCCCAAATGCAGGAGGGG
>JASGDX010000038.1:0-10693 GCA_047606985.1 Leucobacter sp.
GGTCGCTCTGCCTGCAAAACTCGAGGGGTTGTGCAGGCCGAGCGACCACGATTTCGCGGCGAGGCGGGTGAGGCGAACAGCGGTGCGAGGCGAGGCAGGCGGGCGAGGTGAACGATGGGGAGCAGCGGTGCGGCGCGGGATCCCCATCGCCCTGGCGGCGCGCGGTAAACTGGGAGGGTTGACCATCAGGCACCAGCGCCGCCGATACCGGGGCGCGACCACGCGGTGCCGCCCATAACGAAGACGGAGCCCTGTCATGAGCACGATCCCCGACAAGCCTGCACTCGAAGGCCTCGAAGCCAAATGGGGGGCGGTCTGGGAGCAGCAGGGCACCTACGCCTTCCCGCGCGAGGGCGCAGTCGCCGACGAGGTCTACAGCATCGACACGCCCCCGCCCACGGCTTCGGGATCGCTGCACGTCGGCCACGTGTTCTCGTACACGCACACCGACACGGTGGCCCGCTACCAGCGCATGCGCGGCAAGCGCGTCTTCTACCCGATGGGCTGGGATGACAACGGCCTCCCCACCGAGCGCCGCGTGCAGAACTACTACGGCGTGCGCTGCGATCCCTCGCTCCCCTACGTCGAGGGCTTCGTGCCGCCGCACGAGGGCGGCGACGGCAAGAGCGTCAAGGCCGCCGACCAGGTGCCGATCTCGCGCCGCAACTTCATCGAGCTGTGCGAGCGGCTGACCGTGGAGGATGAGAAGCAGTTCGAGGATCTGTGGCGCACGCTCGGCCTCTCGGTCGACTGGACCCAGACCTACCGCACCATCGGCGAGGAGTCGCTGCGCGCGTCGCAGCTCGCGTTCATCCGCAACGTCGAGCGCGGCGAGGCCTATCAGGCGCAGGCCCCGACCCTGTGGGACGTGACCTTCCGCACCGCCGTGGCGCAGGCCGAGCTCGAGGACCGCGAGCAGCCGAGCGCCTACCACACGCTCGCCTTCCACCGGTCGGACGGCCAGGGCGACATCCTCATCGACACCACCCGCCCCGAGCTGCTCGCGGCGTGCGTGGCGCTCGTGGCCCACCCCGACGACGAGCGCTACCAGCCGCTCTTCGGCTCGATTGTGCGCACCCCGCTCTTCGACGTGGAGGTGCCGATCGTGGCGCACCACCTCGCGCAGCAGGACAAGGGCACCGGCATCGCCATGATCTGCACCTTCGGCGACGTCACCGACGTGGTGTGGTGGCGCGAGCTCGGCCTGCCCAACCGGGCCATCCTCGGCTTCGACGGCCGGGTGCTCGCGGAGGCCCCCGAGGCGATCACGAGCGAGCGGGGCCGCGAGGCCTATGCCGCGATCGCGGGCAAGACCGTGTTCAGCGCCAAGGCCGCCGTGGTCGAGGCGCTGCAGGCCTCGGGCGAGCTCGTGGGCGAGATCCGCAGGATCAACCACCCGGTCAAGTTCTACGAGAAGGGCGACAAGCCGCTCGAGATCGTCTCGACGCGCCAGTGGTACATCAAGAACGGCGCCCGCGACGAGCAGCTGCGCGAGCGCCTCATCGCCCGCGGTCGTGAGCTCGACTGGCATCCCGACTTCATGCGGGTGCGCTACGAGAACTGGGTCGAGGGGCTCTCGGGCGACTGGCTCATCTCGCGCCAGCGCTTTTTCGGCGTGCCGATCCCCGTCTGGTACCCGCTCGACGCCGAGGGAAACCCCGTCTTCGACGAGCCGATTCTGCCCGCCGAGGCGCAGCTGCCCGTGGACCCCTCAAGCGACGTGCCCGCCGGCTACACCGAGGAGCAGCGGGGCGTGCCGGGCGGCTTCCGGGGTGAGCTCGACATCATGGACACCTGGGCGACCTCGTCGCTCACCCCGCAGCTCGCGGGCGGCTGGGAGCGCGATCCCGAGCTCTTCGACCTGGTCTACCCGTACAGCTTGCGCCCGCAGGGGCAGGACATCATCCGCACCTGGCTGTTCTCGACCCTGCTGCGCTCCGAGCTGGAGGCCGGCGCGCTGCCGTGGAGGAACGCCGGCATCTCGGGCTGGATCCTCGACCCCGACCGCAAGAAGATGTCGAAGTCGAAGGGCAACGTGGTCACGCCCGCCGGCATGCTGCAGCAGCACGGCAGCGATGCGGTGCGCTACTGGGCCGCCTCGGCGAAGCTCGGCACCGACGCGGCCTTCGACCCGCAGAACCCCACGCAGATCAAGATCGGGCGCCGCCTCGCCATCAAGCTGCTCAACGCGGCGAAGTTCACGCTGTCGTTCGACGCGTCGGGTGCGGGATCCGTCACCGAGCCGCTCGACCGCTCGATGCTGGCCGGCCTCGCGCAGGTCATCGACGGTGCGACGCGCGCCTTCGACGCCTACGACCACGCCCGCGCCCTCGAGCTCACGGAGTCGTACTTCTGGACCTTCTGCGACGACTACCTCGAGCTCGTCAAGGAGCGCGCCCACAACGGTTCAGGCCAGGGTCAGGCCTCCGCCGTGACCGCGCTGCGCGCTGCACTGTCGGTGTTCGTGCGCCTGCTCGCGCCGTTCCTTCCCTACGCGACCGAGGAGGTGTGGTCCTGGTTCGGCGAGGGCTCCGTGCACCTCGCGTCGTGGCCCGCCGCCTCGGAGGCGACGGAGCTCGCGGGCGAAGACGCCGACGCCGGGCTGCTGGGCCTCGTCGGCGGCGCGCTCATCGGCGTGCGCGGCGCGAAGACCGCGGCGAAGGCCTCGCAGCGCACCTCGGTCGAGTTGGCCGTGGTGCACGCGCCGGCCGCGGATCGGGATCGCCTGGAGCTGGCCGCCGCCGATCTCGCCGCGGTGGGCCGCATCGCCGAGCTGCGCATCGAGGCGGCCGAGGTCGACGCCGTGACCGTCGCCGAGATCCGCCTGCAGCAGCAGGAGGGCTGAGCGGTGCAGCTGGGGGCGCGCTGGCGGACGGGCGAACCGCCCCACCGCGGCGTGCCCCCGCTGCTGCACGAGACGATCGCCGGGCAGGAGCGATGCTATCCGGAAGCGGGATCGTGGACGCTCACCTGGCTGGAGGGGCGCCCGCGCTGCACCCTCGACGATGCAGTGCTCGTGAGCCTCGACGCAAAGGGCGGGGTGATCGTGCGCGAGCTCGGCGCCGGATTCGATAGTGTCGGTGTCGACGGAGCCGGTATCGATAACGCCGGTATCGACCGGAGCCGATCGGCCGCGGCGGAGGCCGAAGCCGATGACGACGACTGGCTGAGCTGAGATGCGCGACATCGAGGAGGGGGCACGATGCAGATCAACCGGAGCAGCGGTCACCGCGTGAGGATCGGCGCCGCGACAGCCCTGGGATGCGCGCTCGCACTCGTGTTCGGGCTGAGCGCCTGTGCTCCGAGCGCCGACAGCGACGAGGGGCCCACCTCCTCCCCGCCCGCCGCCAAGAGCTCGGACGGAGCGGCGCAGGGATCAGCGAGCACGAAAGCAGACAGCGACTCCGACGGCGAGGGCTCCGACGGCGATGCAGGATCGGCCGCGGCCGAGGGATCCGCGAGCGGTTCGGAGGGCAAGCCCGACGCGGCGAGCGACGGCGGCAGCTGGTCGGAGCAGGACTCCGAGGAGGACCTGCCGAAGACCACTCAACTCCCCGCGTCGTTTCCCGGCGTCGACTTCGTCATCCCGCAGGGGGCCGTGATCGACGACGTCGGAGAGCGCTCGGGCGGAGGTTGGTTCCTCGTGCTGCGCGCGACGAGCGCCGAGCAGGCCGACGCCCAGTGGCGGGCGGTGATCGACGGGAGCGGCTTCGCGGTCGCCGACGAGGCGAAGACCCCCGAGGGCGGCGTCTCGGCCCGGCTGACGAACGGTCGGCTGGCGGTCGACGCGCTGACCCTCCCCCAGACCGGCGGCGGGGTGCTGCTGAGCTACGACATCGCGCCCGCGGCGTAAACCCTCCTGCGGCCGGCCCGTGGGGAACGGCCATCGTGCCGCTGGCATCGGCGGCCCTGTCGCTGGCCTGAATCGCAGTCGTGCCCGGGATGTCTTCGGGACCGTCCGGGGCTACGCGCTCTCGCGCTCCCCGCGGCGGGACTGCAGCACGAGCGGCTCGGCCTCGCCGAGCACCGACTCGCGGGTGACGACGACCTTCGCGACATCGCCGGCGGAGGGTACATCGAACATCACCGGGCCGAGCAGGTTCTCGAGGATCGCGCGAAGGCCGCGGGCTCCCGTCTTGCGGGCGACGGCCTGCTCTGCGATGGCCTCGAGCGCCGCGGTCTCGAATTCCAGGCCCACCCCGTCGATCTCGAACATGCGCTGGTACTGCTTGACGAGCGCGTTCCTCGGCTCGGTGAGGATGCGGGTGAGCGCGTCGACGTCGAGGGGGTCGACGGTCGCGATAACGGGGAGGCGGCCGATGAACTCGGGGATCAGCCCGAACTTGTGCAGGTCTTCGGGCTGGACCTCGGCGAAGAGCTCCTCGCCGTTGCGCTTGCTCGCGACCGGGGCGCCGAAGCCGATGCCGCCCTTGCCGAGGCGGGAGCCGATGATCTCCTCGAGGCCGGAGAAGGCGCCGGCGACGATGAAGAGGATGTTGGTGGTGTCGAGCTGGATGAACTCCTGGTTCGGGTGCTTGCGACCGCCCTGCGGCGGGATCGAGGCCACCGTGCCCTCGAGGATCTTGAGCAGCGCCTGCTGCACGCCCTCGCCCGAGACGTCGCGGGTGATGGAGGGGTTCTCGGCCTTGCGCGTGATCTTGTCGATCTCGTCGATGTAGATGATGCCCGTCTCGGCGCGCTGCACGTCGAAATCGGCGGCCTGCAGCAGCTTGAGCAGGATGTTCTCGACGTCTTCGCCGACGTATCCGGCCTCGGTGAGCGCCGTGGCGTCGGCGACCGCGAACGGCACGCCGAGCTGCCGCGCGAGCGACTGGGCCAGGTAGGTCTTGCCGCAGCCCGTCGGCCCGATCATGAGGATGTTCGACTTCGCGATCTCGACCTGCTCGGACGCCACGTCTGCACTCGTGAGAGCCGACGCCGCCCTGACCCGCTTGTAGTGGTTGTAGACCGCCACCGCGAGCGACTGCTTCGCGCGGTCCTGGCCGATGACGTACTGGTCGAGGAAGTCGGCGATCTCGCGGGGCTTGTGCAGCGCGAAGTCTGACGACTCGCTGGTCTGGTGCTCGGAGAGCCGCTCTTCGATGATCTCGTTGCAGAGCGCGACGCATTCGTCGCAGATGTAGATCTGCGGGCCGGCGATGAGCTGCTGCACCTGCTTCTGCGATTTCCCGCAGAAGGAGCACTTCAGCAGCTCGCTGCTCTCGCCGATCTTCGCCATGCGGAGGCTCCTTCGATATCGCTGGTGCGGGTGGGTCGATACGAGCCTAACCAGCACCCCGGACATTTTCTCAGATGGCGCGCCGCGATGCGAATGCGCCCCGGCTATCGAAGCCGCGGATCGAGCGGAGCGACGGAGGAGCGGAGTCGGGATCCGGGGCTTCGGGATCCCGGGTTTCGACTCCGCTGCGCTCCGCTCAACCGGCGGAATCACTCAAGCGGCGGCGTGCTCAACCGGCGACGAGTGCCGCCGTCTCGGCGGCCTACGCGCCGATGACCGGCTGCGGATTCTTACGGCTGGTCAGCACCTGGTCGACCAGGCCGTACTCCAGCGCCTCCTGGGCGCTGAGGATCTTGTCCCGGTCGATGTCCTGGTGCACCTCGTCGGTGCTGCGCTTCGAGTGCTTCGAGAGGGTCTCCTCGAGCCACTCGCGCATCCGCATGATCTCCCGGGCCTGGATCTCGATGTCGGAGGCCTGGCCGTGCCCGGCCTGGCCGGTCGAGGGCTGGTGGATCAGCACCCGCGCATTGGGCAGCGCGAGGCGCTTGCCAGGCGTGCCGCCGGCGAGCAACACGGCCGCGGCGGAGGCCGCCTGGCCGAGACACACCGTCTGCACGTGCGGGCGGATGTACTGCATGGTGTCGTAGATCGCCGTCATCGCGGTGAAGGATCCACCCGGCGAGTTGATGTACATGGTGATGTCGCGCTCGGGATCCTGGCTCTCGAGCACCAGCAGCTGCGCCATCACGTCGTCGGCCGACGCGTCGTCGACCTGCACGCCGAGGAAGATGATGCGGTCCTCGAACAGCTTGGCGTAGGGATCCTGGCGCTTGAAGCCATAGGCGGTGCGCTCCTCGAAGGAGGGCAGCACGTAGCGGGCGCTGGGCATGTCGATGTTCATATGCGCTTCGTTCTCTTTCTCTCGCGCCTACTTGCTCGTGCCGCCGCCGCCGACGACATCGGTCGCCGAGTCGCGGATGTAGTCGACGAAGCCGTATTCGAGCGCCTCATCGGCCGTGAACCAGCGGTCGCGGTCGCCGTCGGCGTTGATCTGCTCGACGGTCTTGCCGGTCTGCGACGCCGTGATCTCGGCGAGGCGGTTCTTCATCGAGGTGATGAGCTGGGCCTGGGTCTGGATGTCGCTCGCCGTGCCGCCGAAGCCGCCGTGCGGCTGGTGCAGCAGCACGCGGGCGTTCGGGGTGATGTAGCGCTTGCCCTTGGTGCCCGCGGTGAGCAGGAACTGGCCCATCGAGGCGGCCATGCCGATGCCCACCGTGACGATGTCGTTCGGCACGAACGACATCGTGTCGTAGATCGCCATCCCCGCGGTGATGGAGCCGCCTGGCGAATTGATGTAGAGGTAGATGTCGGCCTTCGGATCCTCGGCTGCGAGCAGCAGGATCTTCGCGCAGATCTCGTTCGCGTTCTCGTCGCGGACCTCCGATCCGAGCCAGATGATGCGGTCCTTCAGCAGGCGGTCGAACACCTGGTTCGGCGGCGGCGTCTGTTCTGCCATGCGGCGCTCCATTCGTTGTTGCTTGATTCGAGGGTATCGACTCGCCGGCTCCGAGGGCGCCGTGTTCGCCCACGGCGTGGTCGGGCTCCCACGGACGACAGGATCCCCCTGACCTCCGACGGTTTCGGAGATCAGGGGGATCCTGGGAGCGGGGCCGAGCGCCTACTCGGCGGCTGCGGCCTCGGCGGCCTTCTTCTTGGCCGCGCGGGTCGCGGCGGCCTTCTTCGCCGCGGCGGAGCGGGCGGCCTTCTTCGCGGCCTCCTCGTCCTCGACCGGGGCCTCGGCGGTCTCGGCTGCCTCGGCCTCTTCGACGATCTCCTCGGCCTCCTCGACGACCTCGGCCTCCGCCTCGTCCTCGCTGTCGACCGCGGTGAACTCGCTCAGATCGACCGCGTTGCCGTCCTGATCGACGACCTCGGCCTTGGCCAGGGCGATCGCGAGGGCCTTGTTGCGGGTGACCTCGCCGAGGATGACGCCCATCTGGTTGCCCTGGCTGATCGCCTGCAGGAACTGGGTGGGCTCCATGCCGTACTGCTGGGCCGACTGGAAGATGTACTGCGAGAGTTCGTTCTGCGTGGGGGTCACGCCCTCAGCCTCGACGATCGCATCGAGCAGCAGCTGCAGCTGGATCTGCTGCTCGGCCTGCTTGCGCACCTCGGCGCGGTGCTCGTCGTCCTCGAGACGGCCTTCGCCCTCGAGGTGGCGGTGCACCTCCTCCTCGACGAGTTCCTCGGAGATCGGGATGCCGGCCTGCTCGATGAGCGTCTCGGTGAAGAGGTCGCGCGCCTGCTGGCCCTGGCCGAACACCGCGGCGCGGCCGACCTGCTCCTTGAGGCTGTCGCGCAGCTCGGCGATCGTGTCGAACTCGCTCGCGAGCTGGGCGAACTCGTCGTCGGCCTCGGGCAGCTCGCGCTCCTTGACCGCGGTGAGGGTGACCTCGACCTCGGCGTCCTCGCCCTCGTGCTCGCCGCCGAGCAGCTGCGAGGTGAAGGTGGTCGACTCCCCCGCCGTGAGGGTCTCGATGGCCTCGTCGGTGCCCTCGAGGAGGTTGCCCGCGCCGACCTCGTAGGAGACGCCGCTGGCCTGGTCGACCTCTACGCCGTCGATCTTGGCGATGAGATCGAGCTCGACGAAGTCGCCCTTGGCGGCGGGACGCTCGACGGTCACGAGGGTGCCGAAGCGCTCGCGCAGCTTGTCCAGCTCGGCCTCGACGGCCTCGTCGTCGATCTCGGCGTTGTCCACGGTCAGCTTCAGGCCGTCGTACTTCGGCAGTTCGAAGTCGGGGCGGACCTCGACCTCGAAGGCGAGCACGAGGGCGCTCTTCGGATCCTTGGCATCCGGCCACTGCTCGACATCGGCGGTGGGGCGGCCCATCGGACGCTCCTCGCTCTCGGCGAGCGCCGACTGGTAGAAGTCGTCGAGGGAGGCGTTGACGGCCTCCTGGATCACGGCCTCGCGGCCGATGCGCTGATCGATGATGGGAGCCGGCACCTTGCCCTTGCGGAAGCCGGGGATCGAGACCTGCTCGGCGATCGTCTTGTACGCCTGCTTGAGGTAGGGCTCCAGTTCGTCGAGCGTGACCTCGACGCTCAGCTTGGCGCGGGTCGGGGTGAGCTTCTCAGCGGTCGTCTTGGGCATGTGGCCTCTCATCGTCGGGGTGTCGTGCTGCGCATCGGGCCGGATGGCCCTGGTCGGGGCGACAGGATTCGAACCTGCGACCTCCCGCTCCCAAAGCGGGCGCTCTAGCCAAGCTGAGCTACGCCCCGGAACCCGCAGGTTTCGCTGTCTGCGCGCGGAAGCGCGCAACCCGAGCAAGTCTAGCCGATCCCGAGCCCGATGCGCGAAGCCCCCTGCCCGCAGGCAGGGGGCCTCGTCCGGCACCCGGTTTCGCGCCCCCGGGCGGGGCGCGAACGGTGCCTGTGTCCTCTCGCCGTCAGGCCGGCATATAGAGCGGGCCCGAGGCCGGGGCCATCGACCCGATCGTCACGGTCACCTGACCCGTTGTCGACCAGTCGAGCGTGCCCCAGTCGACGGGGACCTTCAATCGGACGGTGTAGCCGCTCGGGGTGAGCGCATACCACTGGACGATCTCGGTCGGGTACACCGCGCCCACGTTGTTGAAGGAGAACAGGAACATGTCCAACTGGGGTGCGAAGTCCGCGATCGGATCAGTGGCGAAGCTCACGTCCCAGATGGAGTAGTCGTCGTTTCCGTCGTAGAACAGTCCCAGGACATCGGTGATCGCCTCGCCGCTCGCAGCCGCCATCGGCGCCGCCACGGCCATCGCTACCACCGGCGCCGCCCAGGCGGCCCCCACGACGACCGCCCGCCGTCCCACGATTCCCTCATCGACCGCCTTCGCGCCGGTCGCGCCGCCATCGCCTCGCTGCGTCATCTGATCCCCTCGAGTTCCCCTGATACCTATTGGACTCGCAACACACTAGCGACGAGGTTCGACGGTCGATCCGCTCCTCAGGGGCGAGCACCTGTGTTCGCCGCACTGTCGGTGCGGCGCCTCTGCGAGAATGGCCGACATGGTGGAGCGACGGGTACTGATCGTCGAGGACGACGTCTTCGTCACGGGCCTGCTCGGCGAAGTGCTCGGCAGGGAGGGCTTCGTCACCGCGCACGCCTCGGACGCGGCCTCAGCGAGAAGGGTGGCGGACTCGTTCGACCCGGATGCCGCGCTCATCGACATCGATCTCGGCGAGGGTCCGAGCGGCCTCGATCTGGTGCGCGCATTCGAGCTCACCCGCCCCGATCTCGTCGCGGTCATACTGACCGCCCGAGCCTCCGCCTCCACGATGGACGGGCTGCCGCCCGGCGTCGGCTTCATCCGCAAGAGCATGATCAGCGAACCCGGCGCGCTCATCGAGGCGCTCGACTCGGCGCTGAGACGCGGCGGAGAAGGGATCCGTCTCGATCTCGACGCCCAGCATCGTGTGGACGCGCTCTCCCCCTCCCAGCGAGAGGTGCTCAGGCTGATCGCGCTGGGGCTCTCGAACGCCGAGATCGCGCGACGACGCGGGGTGACGCGCTCGGGAGCCGAACAGGCGGTGGGCACCGTGTTCCGCAAGCTCGGCCTGGTCCACGACGACGAGATCGTCCCCCGCGTCGAGGCCAGCCGGCTGTACATCGAGGCATGGGGACTCCCATCGCGCACCGACGGGCATCGCGGATGAGCCGGGATCTCATGCGGAGGATCGGCAGCCGCGAGGCCATCTCCTGGTACACCGTCGCGATGGTCTATCCGACCTCGCTGCTGTTCACGCTCTACGGAGCAGGCGTGCCGATCACCCGGCAGACCGCGTGGCCACTTGTGCTCTCGAGCCTCTGCACGAGCACCGCGATGCTCCTCCTCCTCGGCGCCGCGCGCCGGCTCATCTTCGATACGGAGGCGGGATCCCGGATCCCGCTCGCCTGGCGGCCGCAACTCGTGCTGGCCGCGTTCGCGGTGTCGCTGCTCGCCCGCGCCGGGATGATCGATGCGCTGCTCATCGGCTTCGGCCTGGCGGACGACTCGCGGTTCGGCTACCGGCTGCTCGCCTCGCTGCCCGCGACGGGCGCGGGTCTCGTGGTCGTCGCCGTCACGGTGTCGTCGGCACGGGACTACGCGCGCGGTCTCGAGCGCCTCGACGGACTGCGCAGCTCATTCGACGCTTTGGAGCGCAGCCGGGCCGCGATGATCGAGCGGGAGCGCGGGCGGGCCGTCGAACTCGCCCACGCGGAGATGGTCGCGGGCCTGCGCGCTCTCGGAGGACAAGCCGACGCCGACGCGCTGAACCGCATCAGATCGATGATCGAACGCGTGGTGCGACCGGTCAGCCGCCGACTGCACGAGCCCCGTGAGCACGCACTGGCGTTCCCCGAGGCGGTGGCGTCCCCGGCCGGGTGGAACGACGTGCTCGAGGGACTGTTCACGAGGGGTTCCCTGAAAC
>JASGDX010000039.1:0-8325 GCA_047606985.1 Leucobacter sp.
GGCCTGCGGCCCGCCCATCGCATGCGCACGTTCCACGCGTCGAGCTGCGCGCGTCGTCGGCGCAGCACCTCTCGGTTGAAGCCCATGAGGAACCGCACCTCGTCGGGCGAGCGCCGCCAGTTCTCGGTGGAGAAGGCGTACACGCTGAGGTGCGTGACGCCGGCCTGGATCGCACCGGCGACGACGTCGAGCAGCGCCTGCTCCCCCACGCGATGCCCCTCGACCCGCGGGAGCCCCCGATGGTTGGCCCAGCGACCGTTGCCGTCCATGACGATGGCCACGTGCGCGGGGGGCGGCCCGGTGAAACGAGGCGGCCGCTCACCGGTCCAGTCGACCGGGACGAGAGTGTCGGGGGCGCTCGGCATGCAGCACAGTCTATTGCCGCGGCGCGGGATCCCGGCTCACGCGCGGGGCGTGGTGAACGAGCGGAGACCCCGCTCGAGGTGCCACTGCGTGTAGGCAGCGGCGATCCCGGCCGCCTGTCCGCGCTCCCGCTCCGAGGAGGCGAGCGAACGATCCCAATCGCCCGCGAGCAGGGCCGACAGCAGCTCGATGCTTCCCGGATCGAGCCTCGGCGAGCCCGGCGTGCGGCACTCCTCGCACACCACGCCGCCGAGCTGCACCACGACCGCGGTGTGGGGGCCGGGGGCTCCGCAGCGCACGCAGGCGTCGAAGCCGGGCGTCCATCCGGCGAGTGCCATCGCGCGCAACAGGTAGCCGTCGCGCACCAGATCGGGCGGGATCCTGCCTGCGGCGAGCGTGCGGAGCGCTCCGACGAGCAGCGCGTAGAGCTCGCGCGACGCCTCCCCCTCCGCGAGCCGCTCCGCCGTCTCCGCGATCACGCTGCCGGCCCGATAGCGCTCGTAGTCGGCGCTGATCGCGGGGCCGTAGGCCCCCAGCGTCTCGGCCTGGGTGATCGTGTCGAGCGTGCGCCCCTCGAAGCACTGGATGTCGGCCACCATGAAGGGCTCGAGCCGCGCCCCGAACTTCGACGAGGTACGGCGCACGCCCTTCGCCGCGGCGCGCAGCAGGCCGCGGCCGCGCGTCAGCAGCGTGACGATGCGGTCGGCCTCGCCCAGCTTGTGCGTGCGGAGCACGACTCCTTCTTCGCGATACAGGGGCACCCGTCCATTCTCCCGCATGAGCGAGAATGGACGGGTGCTCGACGAAACCTTCCGCACCCCGCTGATCGCCGACCTCGTCGCCGTGGGCGTCGGCAGTCTGCAGGGCGCGCTGTTCGCGGCGGGCTTCAAACGCATCGACCTGCTCGGCGTCGCCTTCATCGGCGTCGCGGTCGGGGTCGGGGGCGGCTTCCTGCGCGACATCCTGCTCGGGGTGACGCCGGCCGCGTTCTCGAACGACCTCTACCTCGCCGTCTCCATCGGCGCGGCCCTCATCGGCATGTGGTTGCCGCGCCTTTTCAGGCGACTCGATCCGCTCATCACCCTGCTCGACGCGATCGGCATCGGCATGTTCGGCGCCATCGGCACGACGAAGGCGCTGGCGACGGGCCTGCCGGTGGTGCCCTCGCTCTTCATCGGAGTGGTCTCGGCGGTGGGCGGTGGCGCTCTGCGCGACGTGATGCTCAACATCCCCATCGCGGTGATGCACGTCGGCTCGCTGTACGCGGTTGCGAGCCTGGCGGGCGTGTCGGTGCTGACGGTGCTGCTGGCGTGCGGCGTGCCCGTGGTGATCGCGGGCAGCGTCTGCGTCGCCGTCACCACCCTCGTGAGGCTGCTCGCGGTGCGCTTCGGCTGGAGCCTGCCCGAGCAGCGCTCACTCAGCCGCATCCGGCTGCGGCGGCAGCGGCAGGTGGAGCAGGCCGTCGAGGAGGCCCTGCAGACCGGCGCCCTCACGCTGCCGATCGACCTTCCCGGTTTCGATGACGAGGATCCGGATCTCGACGATCGGGATCGTCGCTAGGTGCGCGCGCCGCGGCGGCGTCCGAGCTTCGACTCGGCCTCGCGCCAGGCCCGCTGTGCCGGGGTCTCCCCTCCGGGGGTTGCGGCCGGGCGGTCGAAGCGCTCCATGCGGCCCGCGGCGCCGCCCCGGCCGAGGTGCCAGGCGTGGGTGATCGCCAGTGCGAGGGCGTCGGCTGCGTCGGCGGGCTTCGGCGGGGCGGCCAGCCCCAGCAGACGGGTCACCATGGCGGTCACCTGCGCCTTGTCGGCGCTGCCGTAGCCGGTGACCTGCTTCTTCACCTCGTTGGGGGTGTAGAGGGCGACGGGAATCCCGCGCTGCTGCGCGAGATACATGACGACGCCGCTGATCTGCGCCACCCCCATCACGCTCGCGACGTTGTCCTGCGCGAACACCCGCTCGAGGGCGATGCTCTCGGGCTTCTCGCCGTCGAGCAGGCGCTCGATGCTCGAGCCGATGCGATGGATGCGCTCGGGCAGCGGCGTGTCGGCTGCGCTGGTGAGCACCTCGACGTGCTCGAACGACACCTTGCGAGAGGCGCCGGCGGTGACGACGCCGATGCCGCAGCGGGTGAGGCCGGGGTCGATCCCGATGATTCTCACGGCATCATCGCTTCCCGCCGCCCCGCGGATCCCGCTACTCGTCGTTCTCGAGCTCGGCCTGCACCTCGGCGCTCAGGTCGAAGTTCGAGAAGACGTTCTGCACATCGTCGCTGTCCTCGAGCGCGTCGATGAGACGGAACACCTTGCGCGCGGTGTCCGCGTCGATCTCCACCTTGAGGTTGGGCACGAATTCGGCGTCGGCCGAGTCGTAGTCGATGCCGGCGTCGACGAGCGCGGTGCGGGCGGCTACCAAGTCGGAGGCCTCGGTGTACACCTCGAACGCCTCGCCGTTGGGGGTCGGCACGACCTCCTCGGCGCCGGCGTCGAGCACGGCCATCAGCACGTCGTCCTCGGTGGTGCCGTCGGCGGGGACCGTGATGACGCCCTTGCGCGCGAAGTTGTAGGCCACGCTGCCGGGGTCGGCGAGCGTGCCGCCGTTGCGGCTGAGCGCCGTGCGCACCTCGGCGGCCGCGCGGTTCTTGTTGTCGGTGAGGCACTCGATCATGAGGGCCACGCCGTTGGGGCCGTAGCCCTCGTACATGATGGTCGTGTACTCGACGGCGTCGCCCGAGATGCCGGCGCCGCGCTTGATCGCGCGGTCGATGTTGTCGCTCGGGACCGAGTTCTTCTTCGCCTTGTGCACGGCGTCGGCGAGGGTCGGGTTGCCCTCGAGATCGGCGCCGCCGATGCGGGCCGCGACCTCGATGTTCTTGATGTACTTGGCGAACGCCTTGGCGCGCCGGGCGTCGATGACGGCCTTCTTGTGCTTGGTCGTCGCCCACTTGGAGTGTCCGGACACGGGAGCTCCTGTTCCTGGTAGTTGAAGTTCAGTGAATCATTCTAGGGATCGGGATCGCTGCGCCGCCGGTCCGGGGTCCACCGGCCAGGCCGATGCGATCATCTCGCGCACATCGCCGAGCAACTGCGGCAGCGCCTTCGTCTTCGCCACGATGGGGAAGAAGTTCGCGTCAGAAGCCCACCGGGGCACGATGTGCTGGTGCAGATGCGCCGCGACTCCCGCCCCCGCGATCTCCCCCTGGTTCATCCCGACGTTGAAGCCGTGACAGCCCATCACCTCGCGTGTCACCCGCATCGCCGTCTGCGTGAGCGCGGCGATCTCGGCGACCTCATCCGCGGTGGCGTCCTCGTACAGGGAGAAGTGACGGTATGGGCAGACCAGCATGTGGCCGTTGTTGTAGGGGAAGAGGTTGAGCAGCACATACGCGGTGCGTCCGCGCGCCACGATCAGCGCGTCCTCGTCGCTTCGCCCCGGTGCAGCGCAGAACGGGCAGTCGGTGCGGTCGGGTTGATGATGGTCGGCGACGTAGACCATGCGGTGCGGCACCCAGAGCCGCTGCATGTCGTCCGGCGTACCGACCGCGCCGGTACTGCCGAGATCCTCTACGCCGTCGCTCATCGTCACTCCGCCCAGGCCGTCGAGACCTGCTCATGGGTCTCGATGGCGCGCACGATGCGCTCGACGGCCTCGTCCACCGGCACGCCGTTCAGCTGCGTGCCGTCGCGGAAGCGGAAGCTCACGGCGCCGGCCGCCCGGTCTTCCTCGCCTGCGATGAGTTGGAACGGCACCTTCGCCTTGGTGTGGGTACGGATCTTCTTCGGCATGCGGTCGTCGCCGTGGTCGACCTCGGCGCGCACGCCGCGCTCGCGCAGCCGCGCGATCACG
Source organism: Leucobacter sp. (assembly GCA_047606985.1). Classification (GTDB taxonomy): domain Bacteria; phylum Actinomycetota; class Actinomycetes; order Actinomycetales; family Microbacteriaceae; genus Leucobacter. Next base: position 4,207 of record JASGDX010000039.1, read on the forward strand.
CCGTCGAGGTACTCGCCGTACTGCTCGGCGACGGGGATCCCGACCGCCTGCACGGGAGACAGCCACACCGGGAACGCGCCGGCGTAGTGCTCGAGCAGGATCGCGAAGAAGCGCTCCACCGAGCCCAGCAGGGCACGGTGGATCATGACCGGCTGCTTGCGGGTGCCGTCGGCGGCCGCGTACTCGAGCTCGAACAGCTCGGGCTGGTTGAAGTCGAGCTGCACGGTCGAGAGCTGCCAGGTGCGGCCGATCGCGTCGCGCGCCTGCACCGAGATCTTCGGGCCGTAGAACGCGGCTCCCCCGGGGTCCGCCACCAGCTCGAGCCCCGACTCCTCGCCGACCTGGCGCAGCGTCTCGGTCGCGACCTCCCACTGCTCGTCGGTGCCGACCGACTTCTCGGGATCCCGCGTCGACAGCTCGAGATAGAAGTCGTCGAGGCCGTATGCGCGCAGCGTGGCGAACACGAAGTCGAGCTGGCGCTTGATCTCGTCCTTCACCTGCTCGTCGGTGACGTAGATGTGGGCGTCGTCCTGCGTCAGGCCGCGCACGCGGGTGAGGCCCGAGAGGGTGCCGCTCTTCTCGTAGCGGTACACCGTGCCGAACTCGGCGAGGCGCAGGGGCAGCTCGCGGTAGCTGCGGGCGCGCGCCCGGAAGATGAGGTTGTGGAAGGGGCAGTTCATGGGCTTCAGGTAGTAGTCCTGGCCCTGCTTCACCACGTGTCCCTCGCCGTCGACGACCTCGTCGAGGTGCATCGCTGGGAACATGCCGTCCTTGTACCAGTTGAGGTGCTGACTGGTCTCGAACAGCGTGCCCTTGGTGATGTGCGGGCTGTTGACGACCTCGTAGCCGTTCTTCAGCAGCTCGCTGCGCATGAACGACTCGATCTCATGACGGATGATGCCGCCCTTGGGATGGAACACGGCGAGGCCGGAGCCGATCTCGTCTGGGAAGCTGAAGAGGTCGAGCTCGACGCCGAGCTTGCGGTGATCCCGTCTCGCCGCCTCTTCGAGACGTGTCTGGTAGGCGCGCAGCTCGTCCTTCGTGGGCCACGCGGTGCCGTAGATGCGCTGCAGCATCGGGTTCTTCTCGCTGCCTCGCCAGTAGGCGCCCGCCGAGCGCATGAGCGCCCATCCGTTGCCGATCATGCGGGTGCTCGGCAGGTGCGGGCCGCGGCAGAGATCCTTCCAGCAGACCTCGCCGGTCTTCGGATCGACGTTGTCGTAGATGGTGAGCTCGGCGCCGCCGACTTCCACACTTTCGCCGTTCTCGGCGGCGAATGCCTTAGCACCGTCGTTGTCGGCGCCCTGATCCGCGCCGCCCTTCAGACCGATCAGTTCCAGCTTGTAGGGCTCGTTCGCGAGTTCTGCGCGGGCCTCATCCTCGGTGACGACGCGGCGCACGAAGCGCTGCCCCTGCTTGACGATCCGCTGCATCTCCTTCTCGAGGGCTTTGAGGTCCTCGGGGGTGAAGGGCGATGCGGGATCGAAGTCGTAGTAGAAGCCGTCGGCGATGGGCGGGCCGATGCCGAGCTTCGTCTCGGGGTTGACGCGCTGCACGGCTTGGGCGAGCACGTGCGCGGCCGAGTGTCGCAGGATGTTCAGGCCGTCGGCCGAATCGATCGCCACCGGCTCCACCGTGTCGGTCTCCGTCACCTCGGCGGCGAGGTCGCGCAGCTCGCCGTTGACGCGCATCGCGACGATCGATCGATCGGTGAACAGGGAGAAGCCATCGGCCACAGGGGCACACTCCTTCGGATCGGAAACCAACCCGTCGATTCTATCGGGATCGGCGAGACCCCGGCCGGCGGCGGCGCGGAGCGCCGGGTGCGGCGGGCTGCCGCGGTGGTCGACGGGGGTGACGCCCATGTAGCGGCGGAACACGTCTGTGGCGAAGCCGCTGTATCGACCCCAGCCGACACGCTCGGCTATCTCGGTGATGAGCAGATCGGTCTCCCGGATCAGGCGAGCCATCTCCTGCTCCGAAGCGCGCTCCCGCAGCGATCAGAACGGCATCGCCCATGGCGACCGGTTGGGCGCCTTCGCCGCTGATGAACGCGGAACCGTCGCGTATGACGACGACTCTCACACAGTCGTAGACACCCGGAGTCTCCCGACGGCTGATGGAACGGACATCCGCCGACACCGGCATGCACCGCCATTGTTGGCCAACCGCGGGCGGCGGACCTGAGCCTGAACGAACGAGCACTCTGAATCTCGACTCCTGTATCGCCTCGTCTGACTGGCCAGCTTCACGTGGTCGTGCTCGACCGGCGCCGTCACGCCGTTTCGGCTGGGATGGCGGCCACGGCATCGATTTCGACAAGCGCACCCGGCCGCGCGAATCCGACGACTCGGAGCACGGTGATCGCCGTCGGATGCATGCCCCAGCTCTCGGCTGCGGCCGCGAAGGCCGCGCTCACGTCGGCTTCGGCGGCAAGGTGGATCGTGAGTTTGGCGACGTGTTCGACACCTGCATCAGCGGCGGCAAGGACGCTGAGGACGTTTTGGAGTGCTCGCGCGGTTTGCGCAGCAGTTCCTTCGGCGAGCGAACCATCGCTCGCGGTTCCGTTCTGCCCTCCGACGTAGAGCGTGCGCCCCGCCGGGACGAGCGTTCCTTGAGAGAACGCCGGCGAGGTGTGCAGTTCGGGCGGGTTGAGGTGGGTGACGATGGTCATGGCCTGGTCTCCTTTGTGCGGTTTCGGTGGGTGCGGACCTTGGCGCGATTGCCGCAGTGCTGCATGGAGCACCATCGACGTGAGTTCGGGCGCGATCCGTCGAAGAACACGAGGCCGCAGTCATGCGAGGCGCATCGTCGGATGCGGCCGGGGTCCTGGGAGAAGACGTCGACGGCATCGCGGGCGATCGTCGCGAGCGCCCGTACGACAGACGCTTGCGTCGCGGCGACGTTCCCCCCGGCAAGGGCGGGCGCTATGTCGGGACGAGCCGCCCACGAGTTCAGGATGTCTACCCGCGATGGATCCGACGCCACGTCATCGGCGCGGGCCCGGGCGATCGCCGTGATCGCGCTTCGCAACTCCCTAGCCTGCGACAAGTCGTGGGAATCTGCGGTGTCCAGGAGCGGGCCGTGCCGCTCGACCAGCCACGCACTCAGATCGGCCGGGCAGTGAAGTCGCTCCCATGCGGGGTTGTCGTAGCCGAAGTCCCCTGTGTAGGCGAAGTCGAGACAGAGCGCACCGGACTCGAAGTACCAGCGCGCGCCGATGCTGTCGACGAACCATTGACCAGTGAGCATGTAACCACTATAATTAGTTTCATGAATGAAGCAACAGGATGGACGAAGGATGCTGGCTGGCAGATGGGGGTCCGTCGCACTCTTCCGATCCCGCCCGAGTTCGCCTGGGAGTTCCTGATGGGCGACGGACTGTCGCTGTGGCTCGGGCACACCGCACTCGGGCGAGGGGCGGGCGAAGCGTATGTCACCGATGAAGGCGTCCGTGGCGAGCTCCGCAGCCGAAGCGAAGGCCGGAGGGTGCGGTTGACCTGGCAGCCGGCAGGATGGTCACACGATGCGACGCTGCAACTCACGGTGTTGCCCGCGGCAAGCGGAACAACCATCGCCTTTCACCAGGAGCGGCTTGCGAACGCGGCCGAACGCGAGCAGATGCTCGCCCACTGGACGACAGTGCTCGACAACATCGGGGCAGCCACCACACCTGAGAACTAACCGCAATTCATCAGCCAACCGGGAAACGGCGGCGTTGTTCATCAGCCCTGTCCGGACCCACCCGTCTGGAACCAGACTCGAACTGATGACCTCTTCCGCGTGAAGGCGCTCAAATGGCGGGTTCCCTTGATTCTGCTGGGCCTGCGGGTGTCTCTGAAACCGCTGAATCCGCTGTCGGGGTGATTTCGGGGTGATTCGGTCTCGGCCTACTCGGGGATGCGCTGAGCGGAGATATCCATCGCTTCGCGCAGCAGGCGAACCACCTCGATCACTTCGCCGACCTGCCGGTAAACGACGAAGTGACGGGGGTTGGCGATGCGCCGTACCGTTGGGCTGACTTCGTCGCGACAGGTTCTCAGATGCAGCGTCCGGAGGCCTGGCCTGAGAATGTTGCGATCATGTGACCCCGGCAGTTCAGGATCCTCAGCAATGCAC
>JASGDX010000040.1:0-4558 GCA_047606985.1 Leucobacter sp.
CCAGCATGACGCTGCTCGTACCACTGAGCCGCCTCGGTGAACTCTGCGAGAGCCTCTTCGTGTTCTCGCCAGTCGAAGACCGCGTTGAACTCGGATCCCGAGTCATTCATGCGCGTTGTGCGGCAAGCTCAGCTCGTACCCGTTCGTGTGATTCTCGCCCGTTGACCAGCGTCGCGGTGCCATCCAATATCTGGGAGACACGGCGTGCCACGGCCTCGTCCCAGGAGGCATCGATGTCGCTCTGCTCGGCACCCGCGTCCTGATCCACACTCAGCAGAAGCTGGTGAGCTGCCTCGAGGCGCTCGTCAGCATCGAGGCGCTTGCCGCTCTCGATGTACTCAGCCAGACGGGTGTTCATGCGCTGATTCTAACCGTTGAAGTTCCGAATAACATCGGCCGGCTTGACTCTTTCCAATTGACCCGCCCAACCCCACCCACTATTTCTGGCCGGTAACCTACAGCACCGTTCCGCCCGCAGCAAAAGAGGCCGCCCCGATGGGCGGCCTCTTTCCCGACGATTTCACGCGCGATGCGAATGCTCTGGTGGAGCCGCGGGGAATCGAACCCCGGTCCACTTCGATGATTCCGTGCCTTCTACGAGCGTAGTTCGTGCAGACGTTCTACTCGGCCCCATCCTTTGTCACGAACACCTAGGATGACAGGCCCAGCCTCAGTGAAAGTCCCGGTGCGCCCTGAGACGCGACGCACCAGCGAGCCCCCTGGATGACGCCAGGAAACCGGGGCGGAGGCCCACCCGACCTGACGGACTCGGTCTCGTGCTTAGGCAGCGAGAGCGAAGTCGGTGCGCTTAGCGTTGGCACCTATGGTTTGCGAAGGGCGTTTACGAGATAACTCCGCGTCCTCGGCCCGCTTCTCACAGTCTCAAATCGACGTGTCGAAACCGATCGGCCCCGTGCGCGCCGCTGGGGCGCAGGTGCACCGGATGGTGCGGTCTGGGGCGTTCGCATCACGCGCTGTGGAATTGTCGATTCGGGATCTCCCAGGCCTTTCAGGATACCAGCTCCGTCCATGCGACGGAAGCGCCGGCAGGGTTTTCTCAAGGCCCGGAAGCGCAGGGGCGAGGGATCGCCGGGCCCCGGTAGGCTGGAGCACCATGAGACGGGTCGCGGTCGTCGTGCAGGAGGGGGCGAAGCCCCTCGACGTCGGCATCCCGGCGCAGATGTTCGCCACCCGTGCGAGCATGCCGTACACGGTCGACGTGTGCGGGGTGCATCCCGGCCTGATCTCGGGCGGCGACGGCCTCTCGTACCACGTCGAGCACGGCCTCGAGGCGCTCGACGAGGCGGATCTGATCTTCGTGCCCGGCTACCGTCACCCCGACCGCGAGCCTCCGCCGCGCGAGCTCACCGAGGCCCTGCTGCGCGCGCACGGGCGCGGCGCCCGGCTGGCCGCGATCTCGACCGGGGCCTTCGCGCTCGCCGAGACCGGGCTGCTCGACGGACGGCGCGCGACCACGCACTGGCATTACTCGCGCATCCTCGCGGAGCGCTATCCGGAGATCAGGGTGGACGAGCGGGTGCTGTTCGTGGACGAGGGATCGGTGCTCACCTCCGCGGGCGCGGCGTCCGGGATCGATCTCTGCCTGCACATCCTGCGCATGGAGGCGGGCATGGCGGTCGCCAACCACACGGCGCGCCGCCTCGTCGCCGCGCCGTACCGGAGCGGGGGCCAGGCCCAGTACGTGCCCCAGAGCGTGCCCGAGTCGCACGGCGAGCGGTTCACGCGCACGCGCGACTGGGCGCTGCGGCACCTGGGCGAGCCGCTCACCATCGAGCAGCTCGCGGCGCACGCAGCGGTCTCGTCGCGCACCTTCTCACGGCGGTTCCGCGACGAGACCGGCTACACGCCGATGCAGTGGATCATGCGCGCGAGGGTCGATCGCGCGCGCGAGCTGCTCGAGGAGACCGACCTGGGGATCGAGGAGATCGCCTCGACCGTCGGTCTGGGCACCGCCACCAACCTGAGGCGGTACTTCAGGCGGGTGCTCGGCACGACTCCGACGGAGTACCGGCGCACGTTCTCGCGTGACGAGTGAGGGACGCCGGGGTGCGCGAGCCCCGCTGGGTGTACGGCCCGCCGGGTGAACGGTGCGCGACCGGAGGGTGCACGTCGGAAGGCCGCTGAGCGACGGTTGCGCGACGATGGCGGGATCCTTCCGAACAATGGCATTAGTGCCACTTGCTCAGGGTCGCGGAACGGTCCAATCTGGGAGGAGGCTCAAGAGAACCGACATCTGAAAGGGACTGTGAATCCATGACCGGTCGTGTAGCAATCAATGGTTTCGGACGCATCGGACGCGGCGTGCTCCGCGCGCTGCTCGCGCAGGACAGCGATCTCGAGGTCGTCGCCGTCAACGACCTCACCGACGGCCCGATGCTCGCCCATCTGCTCGAGTGGGACAGCGTCTACGGCCGCCTGCACCTCGACATCTCCTTCGAGGACGGCGAGCTGCGCGTCGGCGACCGCCGCATCAAGGTCTTCGCCGAGCGCGACCCGGCGAACCTGCCCTGGGGCGAGCTCGGCGTCGACGCCGTACTCGAGTCGACCGGCCGCTTCACCAAGGCCGTGGACGCGCGCAAGCACATCGAGGCCGGCGCCCGCAAGGTGCTCGTGAGCGCGCCCGCGACCGGTGCCGACCTCACCGTCGTGGTGGGCGTCAACGACCACCTCTACGATCCCGAGCAGCACACCATCGTCTCGAACGCCTCCTGCACCACGAACGCCTTCGCGCCCCTCGCGCAGGTGCTCGATGAGGTTGCCGGCATCACGCAGGGATTCATGACCACGGTGCACGCCTACACGCAGGATCAGAACCTCATCGACGGCCCGCACGGCGACAAGCGCCGCGCCCGCGCCGCTGCGATCAACATCGTTCCCTCGTCGACCGGTGCCGCGAAGGCCATCGGCCTGGTGCTTCCCAAGCTCGACGGCAAGCTCTCGGGCACCTCGATGCGCGTGCCCGTGCCGGTCGGCTCGATCGTCGAGCTGAACGCGACGGTCGAGCGCGAGGTGACCCGCGAGGAGGTGCTCGAGGCCTACCGCAAGGCCGCCGCGGATGGCCCCCTCGTGGGCATCCTCGAGTACTCCGACGAGCCGCTCGTGTCCTCGGACATCGTCGGCAACTCGCACTCCTCGATCTTCGACTCCGAGCTCACCGAGGTGCAGGGCAAGCACATCAAGGTCACCAGCTGGTACGACAACGAGTGGGGCTTCTCCAACCGCGCCGCTCAGATGCTGGCCAAGCTGTCGGCCTGAGCCGAGGCACGACCCGAGACGCGGGTCGATCCATCCGTCGAACCCCGGCTGCGAGAGACCCTCTCGCAGCCGGGGTTCGATGCGTCGGTGCGCGGAATCACCCATGCCGACCCGCTCATGGAGGTGCCATACTGGCCGCGAACGCGCGCCGTGCAGGCCAGGGCGCCGGGAGGGGGAGCCATGTCGGAGGATTCGTTCGATCGCTCGCGCGTCGGCGCGCGAGCGGTGCTGCCGGCCGCGGTGCTGCCGGCCGCGCTGCTCGCGGCCTCGCTCGCGATCGGCCTCGGCGGCTGCGGTGCGCAGGGCGACCCTGGATCGCAGGGCGCCGGGGAGCGGACCGCTTCGGAGGCCGCGCCCGACACCGCTGAGAGCGGCTCATCCCCATCCGCAGCCGGCGAAGAGGCAGTCGGCGAAGAGGCCTCGTCCGACGAGCCGAGCGGCTCCGACGAGCTTCCGGCGGGGGAGCCTCTGCCCGACGACTGGCCGGCCGACATCCTCGTGCCCGAGGGCTCCATCGTGCTCGTGCTGCCGATGGGAGGCGGATACGCGCTCACGGTGGAGGGGGTCGACGACGACCAGGCCAGGGAGCTCATCGCCGAGATGGCGTCGTCCGGGCTCGCCACCGAGGGACCGGTCGACCTCGGCAACGGGGAGTGGACGGCGAGCGCGACGAGCGGCACCCACCAGGCCACCTACGCGTACGCGGAGGGCGGCGCCGGGCTGCCGAACGTGAGCATCAATCTGAGTCCGCTGGGCTGATCCCGCCGTCGGTTCACGCGTCGTCCAGCCGGGCCGCGCCCTCAGCGTTCAGCAGCCGGTGCGCGAGCGCGGTTCGCGAGGAGAGGCCCCACGTGGTGAACGCGTCCGAGAGGTGCCGCTCGACGGTGCGCGGGCTGATCCCGAGCCGGGATGCGATCTGAGCGTTCGTGCAGCCCTCCGCCACCAGCACGGCCACCTCGCGCTGCCGCGGCGTGAGGGGTGCGGCGCTGCTCTCGGCGGCGTCCGCGGCGTCCGCGAGGCGCGCGTGCAGCAGGGGCGCCAGAGCGCCGCGCCGCCGCACGTCGAAGGCGGTCATCACGCGCCCGACGATCCCCTGCACCGTGCGCGGGGAGAGGAAGAGCGCGTCGCCGATCGCGCGATCCCCGAAGCCCTGCGCCGCGAGCAGCGCGACCTCCCGCTCGCGAGGACTCAGCCCCTCCCAGCCGCTGCCGCGCCCCGGGACCACGCGCCGCCCCAGCTCGCGCAGCTGGCGCGCGGCGATGCGGCGCTCGGCGAGATCGCC
>JASGDX010000041.1:0-4143 GCA_047606985.1 Leucobacter sp.
CAGCCACCGCGGCATGATCAGGCACGAGGAGCTGGTGGGGCTTCCCGACGCCTCGGTCGTGGCGAACAGCAGCGGCGATGAGTACCTCGCGCTGCGCCCCCTGCTCTCCGACTTCGTGATGTCGATGCCGCGCGGAGCCGCGATCGTGTACCCGAAGGACGCGGCGCAGATCCTGTCGCTCGCCGACGTCTTCCCCGGCGCCCGGGTCGTCGAGGCCGGTGTCGGCTCCGGCGCGCTGTCGCTGCATCTGCTGCGCGGGATCGGGCCAGAAGGCCGGCTCTTCTCCTTCGAGCGCCGCGAGGAGTTCGCCGAGATCGCCCGCGGCAACGTCGCCGCCTTCGCCGGTCGGGACCCGGGGAACTGGAGCGTGACGGTCGGGGATCTGCAGGAGGCGCTGCCGGCGACATGCCCCGACGGCACCGTGGACCGCGTCGTGCTCGACATGCTGGCGCCCTGGGAGTGCGTCGGCGCCGCGGCCGGCGCGCTCGCCCCGGGAGGGGTGCTCATCTGCTACGTCGCCACGGTCACCCAGCTGTCGCGCACGGCGGAGGAGATCCGTCGCAGCGGCGTCTTCACGCATCCCCAGTCGTCGGAGACGATGGTGCGCGGCTGGCACGTCGAGGGCCTCGCGGTGCGGCCGGATCACCGCATGGTGGCGCACACCGGGTTCCTGATCACGGCGCGCAGGCTCGCGCCGGGCGCGGCGCTGCCCGAGCTCAAGCGGCGCGCCTCGAAGACCGACTTCACCGACGACGATCTCGCCAGCTGGCTGCCGGACATGGGTGAGAGCGGGGATCCGGGAGCCTGGACGCCGGCGGTGGTGGGCGAGCGCGGCAAGAGCGACCGGGTGCTGAGGAAGAAGGTGCGCGAGGCCCAGCGTTTCGCCAGGCAGCGCAGCGGCGACGCTGAGGGAGCACCCCGGCCGGATTCGATAGTATAGCGAGGTTCACACCGGCTTCCGAGAGGTGCATATGCTTCGTCGACTCGTCCCCGCAACCGCAGCGGTCGTGCTGCTCCTCGCCGGCGCAACCGGCTGCAGCGCGCAGCAGTCCGCGGCGTCAGACTGCGAGTCCTCCCTCGGACCCGGCGCGCTCAGCGACAGCGTGACCGTGCTCGGCGGTTTCGGGGAGGCGCCTCAGATCTCGGTGCCGAAGCAGACCGACATCCTCTCCACGCAGCGCACGGTGGTGCAGTCGGACGGGGACCGTTCGGGCGCGGCCGACGAGGGCACGCTCGTGGGGGTCAACATGGCCTTCTTCGACTCCTCGACGGGCGATCAGCTCTACGAGAGCCCCGGCTTCACCGACGAGGGAGGCTCGCCCGAGTTCCTGCTCGTCTCCGAGGAGAACTCCAACCCGCTCAGCGAGGCCATCCGCTGCACCGCCCCGGGCGATCGCACGGTGCTCGCGCTGTCGCCCGAGGACAGCACGGAGTTCGGCATGCAGCTGGGCAGCGTCGTCGTCTCACCGGTCATCGGCGTCTTCGACACGGTCACCACGAGCCCGCTCGCCGCTCAGGGCGCGGCCCGCGGCCTGCCCGACGGGTATCCCGCCGTCGTGACGAACGAGGACGGGCGTCCCGGCGTCGTGCTGCCGCCGAGCGAGGCTCCCGCGGGCACCACTTCGGCCGTGCGCATCGAGGGGTCGGGAGAGAAGATCGCCGCCGACGACAACGTGATCGCGCAGGTGCTCAGCGTGGGCTGGGACGGCGAGGAGGAGACGAACACCTGGGACACGGGCCTCACGGCGCTCGGCGCCGAGGACCAGATCGATCAGTCCGGCTTCGGCTTCCGCACCGAGCTCACCGGCAAGACGGTCGGCTCGCAGGTCGTCGTGATCGAGAACGAGGAGGGCGATCAGCCCCGAGTGGTGGTCGTCGACATCGTCGGCGTGAACTGAGCGGTCGTTCGGGGCGTCCCGTGGCCGATCGCGTTCCCGGCGAGCAGCGCATCTTCAGCTTGGTGCTCGCCCTCGTCGTGACCCCAGAGGGGCTGACGAAGCGCGAGCTGCTCTCCTCGGTGTTCGGCTACGCCGAGCGGTACCGGGAGGAGGGGCCGAGCGCCGCGCTGGAGCGCCAGTTCGAGCGCGACAAGGAGCAGCTGCGGTCGCTCGGGATCCAGATCGAGACCCTCGACTCGCCCCTCGAGCCCGGCAACAACCAGCTCACGCGTTACCGCATTGCGAAGGATCTGCTGGAGTTCCCGCCCGAGCTGCGCTTCGACGAGCGGGAGCTGATGGTGCTGCGGCTCGCGGCGCTGGCCTGGCGCGACGGCAGTCTGAGCGCCGAGTCGCGCCGGGCGGCCATGAAGCTCCAGGCGCTCGGGGCCGGCCTCGACGTGCGCCGGCTCGGCGTCGCCCCCAGCCTCGGCACCGTCGAGCCCGCGGCTGCTCCGCTGCAGCGCGCCGCGGACGGCGATCGAGTGGTGCGCTTCGACTACCTGATGCCGGATCGCGACACTCCGCTCGAGCGGCGGGTCGCGCCGCTGCGCCTGCACCGGGCCGACGGCCGCTGGCACCTCATCTCCTGGGACCTCGACCGCGATGCGGAGCGCGTGTTCCTGCTGGAGCGCATCGTCGGCGCCGTGCGGGTCACGGCCGAGCGCTTCGATCCCGGGCTCCACGCCCGCGCCGACGGCATCGTCGCCGGGCTGCTCCGTTTGCGGACCGAGCAGCGGGCGACGCTCCTCGTGCGCCTGGGCTCGCAGGCGGAGGCGCGCCTGCGCCCGCGGGCCGAGGAGGCCACCCAGGAGGGGGCGGATGGGGCCGAAAGGGCCGCGGGCCGTGCGGTCTCCGAGGCCGAGCTGCGGATCGGCTTCCTCGATCCCCGCATCTTCGCCGACGAGCTCATCGGCTACGGTGCGGAGGTCGCGGTGGTCGAGCCCGCGGCACTGCGGGAACTGGTGCACGCGGGTCTGCGGCGGATCGCCGTGCAGCACGGATCGGCCGGGGAGCACGGATCGATCGGGGAGGACGACGATGCATAAGAGCGTGCTCGCACCCGACCGGGTGCTCCTGCTGCTCTCGCTCGTGCCGTACCTGCGCGAGCACGGCCCGACGCCCGTGCCCGAGCTCGCCGCGGCGTTCTCGGTGCCTCCGGAGACGCTGCGCGGCCTGGTGCGCTTCCTCGGGACGGCCGGAGTGCCGGGCGAGACGCTCAGCTACCAGCACGAGGACCTCTTCGACATCGACTGGGACGCTCTCGAGCAGCAGGACGTGGTCAGCCTCACCCGCACGGTCGCGGTCGACGAGCCGCCCCGCTTCTCGCCCGTGGAGACGGCGGCGCTCATCGCGGGCCTGCACGCGCTGCAGCCGCTGCTGCCGCCGGACGCGGCGGAGGTGGCCGAGCGCACGGCCGCGAAGCTGGGCGGCGCGCTCGGAGGAGGCGCCGCGACGGGCCGCCGATCGCTGTCCGTCACGGCGGGACCGGAGGACCCGAGGCTCCCGGTGATCGTCGGCGCCCTCGATGCCGAGCGGGTGCTGGCCTTCGAGTACCGCGATGCCTCCGGCGCTGCGAGCGCGCGACGGGTCGAGCCGCTCTCGCTGCAGCAGGAGGGCGGGGCGTGGTACCTGCGCGGCTTCTGCCTCGGGCGGGGGGCGGAGCGCACCTTCCGCGTCGACCGCATGGGCGAGCCGCGGATGCTCGGGATCGCCGCGCAGCGGCGCGATCCCGAGGCCCGCCGGACGGATCCGGGCGGCGATGCTGCCGCGATCACCGAGATCACGGTCCTCGCAACCGAGCGCGGCCTCGCACGCATCGCCGGCTTCGAGCCGCGGACGATCGGGATCGCGGACGGGCGCGTGCGTGCGCGGGTCGACGCCTGGCACTCGGGCACCGCCGTGCGGCTGGTGCAGCAGGCGCCGGGCGAGGTCGTCGTCGAGGGCCCGGCCGAGGCGCGATCCGCGGTGCGGGAGTGGGCTGAGCGCGCGCTCTCGGCGTCGGGGGAGTAGCGCCGGAGGGCACGGCGCCCGGGCGGCTCATCGGGCGCGACGGCGAGCCGCTCCGGTTGCGAGTCTCACAGCCCCTCTGGGATACACTGATCGAATGGCAAAGCAGGCGCGGAGGAAGCGCGACTCCGAGGGGCGGATGAGTCTCGGAGAGCACCTCGTCGAGTTCCGCAATCGCCTCATCATCTCTGCGATCGCC
>JASGDX010000042.1:0-3172 GCA_047606985.1 Leucobacter sp.
CGCGGACGGAAGAAGCCGATCCCGTCCGCGATAACGGTGAGCGCCGCGATACGGTCGCACGCACGAGCGCCGCGAGCGCCGCGAGCACGTACAGCCCGACGAGCAGCAGCACGACCACCGCTCCGGGCGAGACCGTCGCGCCCGCGCCCACCGACCACTCGAACGACAACCACAGGCCGGTCGAGCCCGCGACCAGCGGCAGCAGGACCGCGATCGGGATCAGCGGCGCGAAGCGGCGGGTGACGAGCCGGGCCGCCGCCATCGGCACGGTCAGCAGCGCGATCACCATGAGCACCCCGAGCGCCTGCACACCCGCGACCACGAGCAGCGCGATCGCGATGCCGAGCGACAGGTCGGCGGCGAGCGGGCGGAAACCGGCGGCCTCGGCTCCCGCCGCGTCGAAGGAGCGGAAGAGCTGCGCGCGCCAGGTCAGCGCCACGAGGACGATCGCCACCGCGGCGACCACCGCGATCTGCTGCAGCTGCCCGTCGGTCACCGTGAGCAGCCGCCCGAACAGCAGCTCCTGCAGCTGCGACACGTATCCCTCCTGCCGCGACACCAGCACCACGCCCAGGCTGAACAGGCCCGTCAGCACGACCGCGATGGCGGCGTCGGCGCCGATCCCGCCCCGCCGCTCGATCACCGTGAACAGCACGGCCGCCAGCACCGCCGCGATCGCCGCCCCCGGCAGCAGCAGCGCGGTGCCGCCGACCGCGACTCCGATCACGAGGCCGGGGAAGACCGCGTGCACGAGGCCGTCGCTCACGAACTCGAGCTCGCGGAAGCCGATGAAGAGGCCCACCACGCCGGCCGCGAGCGCGAGCACCGCGACCGTGAGGAGCGCCCGCTGCATGAAGGGCAGCGCGAAGGCGTCGAGCGGGCCGATCAGCTCCGCTGCGCGGGCGGCGATGCGGGATCCGCCGGTCGCGAGCGCCGCCGCGGCGTCGATGGCGATGGTTCGGGATCCGCGCGCCGCCGATCCCGCCGCGGCTCCGGCGACGGCGCCGAGCGCGGGGATCATCACTCGGTCTCCCGGGTAGTGGTCACGGTGTGCTGGTCGAGCTCCACCGTGGTGTCCTGGAAGGCGTGCTGCACCGCGTCGAGGGTGAGCGCCTCGTCGAGCGGCCCGAACGCCGCGGGATGCCCCGGGTCGCCGGGGTGGTGGCCCGACGAGAGCAGCAGCACGTGCGTGCACGCCCGCTGCGCGATCTCGAGGTCGTGCGTCGACACGATCACCGTGCGGCCCTCCTCGCCCAGCTCGCGCACGAGGCGCAGCAGGGCGTCGCGGTTCTCGCGGTCGAGGCCGTTGAACGGCTCATCGAGCAGCAGCATGCGGGGATCGGAGACGAGCGCGCGGGCCAGCACGCCGCGCTGCTGCTGGCCGCCCGACAGCTCGCCGAAGCGGCGGCCGGCGAAGGCCGCCAGCCCCACCCGCTCGAGCGCCGACGCGACAGCGGCGCGCCCCTCCCGGCCGATCGGGCGCAGCGCCCCGCGGGAGCGGTAGAGCCCCATCGTCACCACCTGCCGCAGCGACACGGGCAGCGAGGCGTCGCGGGTGTCCGACTGCGGCAGCGCGCCGATCGCGCGCCGCGCCCGCTCAGGAGAGGTGTCGAGCACCCGCAACTCGCCGGCCGTGAGCTCCGCGAGCCCCAGGATCCCGCGCAGCAGCGTCGACTTGCCCGAGCCGTTGGGGCCGATCAGCGCGACCGCCGCGCCCTCGGGCACCTCGAGGTCGAGCGACCGCACGCGGGTCGTGCCGTCGTAGCCGAACGCGGCGCCGCTCAGCGAGAGGGCGATGCCGCGTTCGGTCGCCGGCTCACCGGATGATGCGAACGTCACCCTTGCAGGGTACCGGGTAGCGGATCGACCTCCGCCCCCCATGCCTCCAGGATCACCCGCGTGTTGTGCGCGGTCGCCTCGAGGTAGGTGGCCCCGTCGCTGCCCTTCGCTCCGAGCGAGTCGGCGTAGAGCGTCTCGGCGTCGACCACCTGCACGCCGGCCTCGTCGGCGATGGTCTGCGCCAGCTTGGGACTCATCGACGATTCGACGAAGACGGCCTTCACCCCGTGCTCCTCGATCGACGCGACCAGGGCGTCGATATCGGCCGCGCTCGGCTCGGCGTTGTCCTCGAAGCTCGGCAGGATGGAGCCGGCGAACTCGATGCCGTAGTCGTGCAGGTAGTAGCGCAGGGAGTCGTGGCCGCTCACGAGCACGCGCTCGGCCGCGGGCACGCGCTCGAACTGGGCCGCGATCCAGGTGTCGAGCTCGTCGAGCTGCGCGACGTAGGCGTCGGCGCGCGCGGTGTAGGCGTCGGCGTGATCGGGGTCGATGCGGGCGAGGTCGCCCGCGATCATCGAGACCATGCCCTCGGCGTTGCGGGGCGAGGTCCAGATGTGCGGATTGAGGTCGCCGTGGTCGTGGTCGTGCTCTTCGTCGGCGTGGTCTTCGTCGGCGTGGTCGGCCGCGGCTTCGGCCGCGTGCTCGTCGGCGTGGGCGGGGTCCGCCGCGTCGGTGCTGGCCGTCTCATCCGCGTGCTCGTGGTCGTGCTCGTCGGCGGCATCGCCGCCCTCGGCGGTGATCCGCTCGGCCTCGTCGAGGTCGATGCCATCGCTCGCGGTGATGATCTCGCCGTCGAAGCCGGAGGCCTCGACTGCGGAGTCGATGAACTCCTCGAGGCCGGCGCCGTTGACGATGAGCACGTCGGCGCTGCCGAGCGCGACGAGGTCGGCCGGCGTCGGGTCGAAGTGATGGGCGGAGGCGCCGGGCTGCAGCAGCCCCGTGAGCTCGATGTCGTCGCCGCCCACCTCGGCGGCGAAGTCGGTGAGCTGGGTGGTGGTCGCGACCACTTTCAGGCGCCCCGATCCCGAGCCGGCGTCGGATCCTCCGCCGCCTCCGCTGCAGGAGGCGAGCACGAGCGCAGCGGCGAGCGCGGCGCCGCCGAGGGCGGAGAGACGGAGCGGGCGGAGGGTGCGCGAGTGGAGTGTCATGCCGGGCTTTCTCGTGAGAACGGATATCACTGTATCTTCAGGTGAGAACGATTCGCAAAATCGGCCCTCTTTCTCCCGAGCCTCGCCGATCCGCTGGTCAGTTTCAGGGGCTCCGCGCGGGAGATACCCCTGAAACTGACCAGCGGCTCGGGGAGGGGCGCGGGGGGTGGCTGCGGGATCACGGC
>JASGDX010000043.1:0-7257 GCA_047606985.1 Leucobacter sp.
CATCTCCGCTCCCCGATCCGCTTGTCAGTTTCAGGGGTTCCGCCGGGGCATTACCCCTGAAACTGACAAGCGGATCGACGAGTAAGGCCGAAGGGCGGGGCGAGGCGCTCCGAACGGCCGCTCGCGCTGCTTCGGGCGCCAACCACTCATTCGTAGAAATAATGTGACACATAAGTTGATGTGATGCTACGCGAGTTCCTACGCTGGGCGAGACACTTCATCCAGCGGCGCATCGTGCGCCGTCCCATCGAAAGGAACCCCATGAACCGCTTGGCACGAACCTCCCTCGCACTCGGCGCGATCGCCGCCGTCGCGATGGGCGCGACCGCGTGCTCGGGTGGCTCGAACGACGCCGCCGAGGGCGGCGACTCCGGCGGGGCGAAGAAGATCCTCGTGGCGACCGGCGCGCAGCCGAAGCCCTACACCTACCTCGACGACAACGACGAGCTGACCGGTTACGACATCGAGATCCTCAAGGAGATCGACAAGCGCAACGACGACATCGAGTTCGAGTTCCAGACTGCCGAGTTCCCGGCGCTGTTCGCGGGCCTCGACTCGGGCCGCTTCGATGTCGTCGCCAACAACCTCAGCGCCACCGACGAGCGCCGCGAGAAGTACGACTTCAGCGATCCGTACATCGAGGCCCAGTTCGGCATCATCCAGAAGGAGGGCGCGCCCGAGGTCGAGACCCTGAACGATCTCGCCGGCAAGAAGACCTACGGCGAGTCGGGTCTCAACTTCACCAAGGTGCTCGAGGCCTACAACGAGCAGAATCCTGACGAGAAGATCGACATCGAGTACACCGAGGCCGATCTCCAGACTCAGTACAACGCGCTCGCCGCCGGCCAGGTCGACTTCCTGTTCAACGAGCGCGTCGTGTTCGACGGCTACGGCGGCGAGGGCCTGGGTCTCGCCTTCACCCAGCTCGACGGCGACTACCTCACCGACGCCTTCGGCACCAACCTGCACTCGGCCTACGCGATCTCGAAGCAGACCCCCGACGTCGACGCCGTCGTGCAGGAGATCAACGACGGGCTCGCCGATCTCGAGGAGGACGGCACCCTCGTCGCGCTCAGCAAGCAGTTCTTCGACGGCCTCGATGTGACCCCGAAGTCCTGAGCCCGGAGTCCAGGCCCTCATGAACATCATCGACTTCGGGGCGATCTGGGAGTACACGTTCGACCTGCTGCCGTACATCCCGATCACCCTCGCGCTGAGCGTGCTCGCCACGGGCCTCGGCACCGTGCTCGGGCTCGCGATGGCGCTCATCAAGATGTCGCGGATCCCGGTGCTGAGCCAGCTCAACGCGATCCTCGTCTCCTACCTGCGCGGTACTCCCCCGCTCGTGCAGCTGCTGCTCAACGTCAACGCGGTGCCGATCGCGGTCCTCTACATCAACCACGCGTTCGGCACGGACTGGGACGCGATGGCGCTCTCGCCGTTCATCGTGGCGGCGCTCACCTTCGCGCTGACCGAGGCGGCGTACAGCTCGGAGACGATCCGGGCCGCCCTCCTCTCGGTCGACCGGCGCGAGATCGAGGCGGCGCAAGCCCTCGGCATGACGCCGTGGCAGACGCTGCGGCGCATCACGGCGCCCAACGCGTCGGTCGTGGCCTTCCCCACCCTCGTCAACCACTTCATCGGCATGCTCAAGCAGTCGTCGCTGGCGTTCGTGGTGTCGGTGGTCGAGGTCACCGCCTACGCCAAGATCATCGGCGGCCGAGACTACCGCTACTTCGAGGCTTACCTGGCCACCGCGATCATCTACTGGGCGCTCACGGTCATCGTCGAGCAGATCGCCCGCGTGGTGGAGGCCCGCATGCAGCGCCCGAGACCGGTCGGTCGGGGACGCAGCCGTCGGGACCACGCAGACGGCGGACCCGCGCGGGGAGGTGCGGGGAACGCGGTTCGGGATCCCGAAGCCGGGACTTCCGGACCCCCGGACCCGCTCTCCGACATCGAGCGGGAGCGACGAGCGCACGAGGAGGCGCGGGCATGATCGCCCTCGATCACATCACCAAGGCGTTCGGGCCGCGCACGATCCTGAACGACCTCTCCCTCGCCTTCCGGGAGGGCGAGGCCACCGCGATCGTGGGTCCGTCGGGAGCGGGCAAGTCCACGCTGCTGCGCTGCGTCGACTTCCTCGAGCGACCCGACAGCGGCCGCATCGTCCTGGGCGACCTCGTGGTCGACGCGGCAAAGGCCACGCGCGCGCAGATCCTCGAACTGCGGCGCAGCACCGCGATGGTGTTCCAGCAGTTCAACCTGTTCTCGCGCAAGACCGCCCTGGAGAACGTGGCCGAGGGGCTCCGCGTCATCCTCGGCCGCGACCGCGTGGACGCCGAGCGGGAGGCCCGTGAGCACCTCGACCGGGTGGGCCTCACTCCGCACGCCGACCAGTACCCCGCCCAGCTCTCCGGCGGGCAGCAGCAGCGCGTCGGCATCGCGCGGGCGCTCGCCATGAAGCCTCGCCTGCTGCTGCTCGACGAGCCCACGAGCGCGCTCGATCCCGAACTCGTCGGCGAGGTGCTGGCCGCGATCCGAGCCATCGCGGCCGAGGGGCAGACGATGGCGATCGTCTCGCACGAGATGAACTTCGTGCGGCAGGTCGCGAACCGCGTCGTCTTCCTCGAGGGCGGCAGCATCATCGACGACGCCCCGCCCGAGACCTTCTTCGGGCCGGAATCGAGAGCGCGCACCCTGGCCTTCCTGCGCGAGTATCGCCTCGCCCTCGGCGGCCCCGAATACCAGATCTGAGGAGAACCATGACCAACCCCCGTCCCCTGCAGCACCTCGGCTTCATCCATCTCGTGCCCTTCGACCGCGAGCACCCGCGGCGCGGTCTCGAGGAGGGCGTCGAGCTCTTCGAGTACGCCGAGGAGCTGGGCCTCGACAGCGGGTGGGTGCGCACCCGGCACATGCAGTACGGCCTGCCGTCGCCCGCGGCCTTCTTCGGCGCCGTGTCCCAGCGCACCGAGCGCATCGGCCTCGGCACCGCCGTGATCCCCGTCGGCCACGAGAACCCGTTCCGGCTCGCCGAGGATCTCGGCACGGCCGACGTCCTCTCCGGCGGGCGGCTGCTGCCCGGCCTCAGCGTGCACGCACCCGGCTACCCCGGCGACGATGTGAACGACACGGTCTACGACTCCGGCTGGCGCGAGGAGGACTACGGCTACGGCCGCATCGAGAAGTTGCGCGGCCTGCTCGCGGGCGAGCCGGTGCGCGAGGTGCCGGAGTACAACGGGATCGGCGGCGACTTCGACTCCGAACGCGTCGAACCGCACAGTCCCGGCCTCTCCGAGCGGCTCTGGTACGGCGGCGGATCCCTCCGCTCCGCCGAGTGGGCCGGGCGGGCGGGCTTCAACTGGCTCGTCAGCAACATCAGCTCGAGCGAGAACGGCATCACCGACTTCTCGCAGGCGCAGCGGGCCCAGATCGACGCCTTCCGCGCCGCGCACCCCGCGGGCGACGCGGCGCGCGCCTCCGTCGCGCGCGTGATCGTGCCCACCGACGGCGCCACAGATGAGCAGGTCGCGAAGTACTGCGCCTACGCCGAGGCCCGCACCCCGCGCACGAAGCGGGTGCACGGCAAGAACACCATCATCGCGCTCGACGTGCTGGGCTCGCTTGACGAGATCGTCGAGTTCATCCGGAGCGACATCTCCTTCCAGGCCGCCGACGACTACCTGTTCGAGCTGCCCTTCGAGTTCGTACTCGCCGATTGGAAGCACATCCTGCATCAGCTCGCGACCCGCATCGGGCCCGCACTGGGCTGGGAGCCGGTGCACGAGCGATGAGCGGCGGACCGGCACTGCGCGGCGGCGGGCTGCGACTGCGGCTCGCCCGCCCCGACGAGTACGAGGCCGTCGACCGGCTGGTAGCCGAGGCCTACGCGCACGACTACGGCCCCTCCGACGAGAGCGGCGATCCGATGCGGCACGCCGAGGTGCGGGCGCGCGAGTTCGAGGTGTGGGTCGCGGTCGACGAGGCGGGCGGCGACGTCTCCGTCGGCCTCGCGGATGACGGCGGCTATGCGTCCGCGAGGGACAAGGCGTCCTCGGACGCCGGCGCATCCGCGGACGCCGGGGCGGCCACCGACCCCGCGGCCGGCCTCGCAGCGGGGGCCGGTCCGAGGGCCGATGGGGATCTCGCGCCCGGCGCCGATGCGGATCCCGGCGCGCTGCTGGGCAGCATCACCCTGCGCACGGCCGGCGGCCCCCCGCTGCACGAGGACTTCGGCCCGGACGAGCTCGACCTGCGGCTGCTCGCGGTCTCCCCGCTGGCCCGCAGGCGCGGAATCGGCGCGGCGCTCATGCACCAGGCCACGATCAGGGCCGAGGAGGGCGGCTTCGACGCCGTCGCGTTGAAGACCGCTCCGAACATGTCAGGAGCGCACCGGCTCTACGAGGCGCTCGGCTACCGCCGCGCTCCCGAGCGCGACGGGCTGTGGGTCGACGGCGAGAAGGTCCTGGATCTGCGCACCTACCTCCGCGCGGTGCGGGACTGACCCGTTCGGAGTTCGCCCCGGCGAACTCCGAACGGAGGCGGGGCGAGGTGCGATCCCGGCTTCTCCCTCGCGCGCGAACCTTGCTAGCGTGGCTGCTCGGCGCTGCGGTGATCCCGCAGTCGCGATCCCGCACCGGGGTCCCGCAGCCGCCAGCGCCGAAACCGGCTTCGGCGCTGGCCGAAGCCGACCGAGCACCCCGCGAAGGCGAGCATGAACGACATCGACATCTCCCGGCCCCACGACTACGACCATCGCCACGCCGACATCTCCTCGGGCTGGCTGCGCGCGAGCGTGTTCGGCGCGATGGACGGCCTCGTGTCGAACGTGGGCCTCATCGCGGGCATCGCGGCGGCCGGTGCGGCGCCCGGCATCGTGGCGATCACGGGCGTCTCCGGTCTCATCGCGGGCGCGATCTCGATGGCGCTGGGCGAGTTCACCTCGGTGCGCACGGCGAACGAGCAGCTCGACTCCGAAGTTCGCACCGAGATCGACGCGCACACCCGCAACCCCGACGGCGAGCGCGCCGAGCTGGTGCGTCGCTTCGTGCGCTCCGGCATGACTCCGGAGATCGCGGAGACCGCCGCGCAGCAGGTGCACCAGAACACGGAGCACGCCGTCCGCCTCCACCTGCTGCAGGAGCTGGGAGTGAGTCCGGAGGAGAAGCCGTCGCCGTGGGTGGCGGCGGTGTCGTCGTTCCTCTCGTTCGGGGTGGGCGCGCTGATCCCGATCCTGCCGTTCCTGTTCGGCTTCGGCACGCTGTGGTGGGGGCTGGCGTTCGGCGGCGCGGGTCTGCTGCTGGCCGGCGGCCTCGCGGCCGGCTTCGCGCGCCGCAACCGGCTGAAGGGCGCGCTGCGGCAGCTGCTGTTCGGCGGTATCGCGGTGGCGGCCACCTATACGATCGGCCTGCTGCTGGGGGTCTCCGCGCTCGGGTAGCTGGTGCGGGATCTGCACGGCCTCGATCAGCAGCCTACTCTTCGACGGGCTCTTCTCCAGGCAGCCATATCCCCAGGGCATCACCACTCGGTAGAGCGTCTCGCAGAGTGCCCGCGCGAGTCACTCCGGTCAGCGGCCAAAGCAGCTGGTGCTCGCTGGTCTGGACAGCAAGCCCCTGAGGATGAGGGATATAGAGCGCGGCTCCCTCTGGTCTCCCTGAAGCCCAATCCTGCGTATCCAGTCCTTTGTCGGGGCTACCCGGGGCAGATTCTTCCGCGTACACCACCATCTTGGCACCGGATGGGTACGCTCGGCTCCACTCTTCGATGGAAAGCTCGGGCGAAGACAGCATCGAGACGTAGAGTTCGCCGGAGTCGGTGGCGCCCTGGGCAAATTCGTCGGCTTTGATTTCTATGACGACCGAGGTGAGATCGCTGAACTCGTCATCGAATCGGCCGTATTGAGGGCCATCGGCGACCCCGACGACGGTACCGGTTGCGACGATGTCGGAGATTGCGGCGAGTTCCTTGTTGGACGGGATCAGCTCGAGATCATATGACAGGCCCATCGTGGTTGGCTTCAACGACTCCACATCGACGTAGACGTTGTCAGAGAATGCCGCCTCGGTCGGACTCACTGGGCTGCAAGACGAGAGGGCCAGCGCGCCGACGACAACGATTGTGAGCCCTGAGATCGTACGGAATTCGAACATCATCTCCTCCTCTTCTCTCAGTATGCTGCGTTGATGTGAGCCACGTGGTGGCTTGAGTAGGTCTTGTTTGTGGAAGCGCCCGACACCATGCATCCGCCGTAGGTGGAGCCGTGAGTGAGGCCAGCGAAATGGCCGATCTCGTGACACAGGGTCTTCCGGCGCTGATCAACGTTTCCAAGCAGGCTTGTATTCAGGATGAGGGACTTGATCTCCTTTGATCAGCCAACTCTTGCAACAGGCATAGGGCGAAATATTTTAAAGGGGTATCCATTTAGCTCGGGCGTGGACTTCACCGAGAAGGGGCCCATGAAAGATCGAGGTTAAGCTTGAGGCATGGTGTCGGATGAGTTCGCCGAGCAGGTGCTCGCCGTCGTCGCGCGCATCCCCGAGGGCCGCGTGATGACGTACGGCGACATCGGCATCGCGATCGGATCCGAGGCGCCCCGGGCCGTCGGACGCGTGATGGCGCTGTACGGGCACGCCGTGCCGTGGTGGCGCGTGGTGCCCGCGAGCGGCCTCCCGCCGCAGGGCCACGCCCGCCTCGCGCTGCCGCACTACCGCGAAGAGGGCACACCCCTGCGGCACGTGCACTCCCCCGACGACTACCGCCTCGCGCTCTCCTCGGCGCGGCTGCCCTACACCCACGAGATATACGCGGAGGTCGCCCTGTGAGCACCGACGAGACCCGCGGCTCCGGCGCCTCGACGGCGGCGGCGACTTCGGCGGCGGCGCTGTCGGCTTCACCGATCCCGGTGGAACCGCCGTCCGCTTCACCGATCCCGGGCGCCTCAGACGAGCCCGGGCCCGGTTCCGCTCCCGGGACGTCCGCGCCGCCGCTCCGCCTGGGCTTCGCGCGCGGCACCGCGCCGGGCAAATGGGCGAAGCGCTGGCGGGAGGCCGGCGGCGGGCCGCTCGAGCTGGTGGCGGTCGAGGCGACGTTCGGGCGCGAGGGCGCGGTGCGGCCGGTTCGGGATCGCGGCGCAAGGCCGCGCGCGCACGAGGCTCGGGATCCCGCAGCCCCCGCCGATCCCGCCGTCGATGTGATGCTCGAGCGCACCCGGCCGGGCGAACGGCCCGACGGTGCCGACGGGGACGCCCGCACCAG
>JASGDX010000044.1:0-2776 GCA_047606985.1 Leucobacter sp.
GTGCCCCTTGGCGATGTTGTGCTCCTGGTATAGTAGCGGCCCGCGGCGCTCGACCCGCTGCTCGCGGATCTCGACGACACCCGCCTCGCCGCAGCGCTCGTGCCGCTGATCGCCGCCTGGGAGGACGCGGATCCCGACACCGCGTCCCCGTGAGGGCCGCGCGCGGCCCCCGCACCGCTCCCGGTAAGATAGAGCCTCGTGTCAGACAGCAATCCGATCACCCAGGAAGCGGCCGACGCGGCCGTCGCCGCGGCACTCGCCGCATTCGCCGCGGCCGGCTCCGTCGCCGAGCTGAAGGCCGCCCGCACGGAGCACGCCGGCGACGCCTCAGCTATCGCCAAGCTCAACGCCCGCATGCGCGACGTGCCGAAGGACGAGAAGGCCGCCACGGGCAAGCTCATGGGCCAGGCCCGCGGCCGCATCGAGGGCGCCTACAAGGGCCGCGAGGCCGAGTTGGTCGAGAAGGAGGCCGCGGAGCGCCTCGTCGCCGAGACCGTCGACGTGACCGCGGCCCCCGTGCGCCGCCGCGTCGGCACCCGGCACCCCCTCGCCCAGCTGCAGGACGAGATCGGCGACATCTTCCTCGGCATGGGCTGGGAGATCGCGGAGGGGCCCGAGATCGAGCACGAGTGGTTCAACTTCGACGCCCTCGGCTTCGATCCCGATCACCCGGCCCGCGCGATGCAGGACACCTTCTTCATCGAGCCGGCCGACCGGCACCTGCTGCTGCGCACCCACACCTCGCCCGTGCAGATCCGCTCCCTGCTGGGGCGCGAGCTGCCCGTGTACGTCGTGGCACCCGGCCGCGTCTACCGCACCGACGAGCTCGACGCGACGCACACCCCGGTGTTCCACCAGATCGAGGGCATCGCCATCGACAAGGGCCTCACCATGGCCCACCTGCGCGGCACCCTCGAGCACTTCGCCCGCCAGATGTTCGGCGAGGAGGCGCGGATCCGCCTGCGTCCCAACTTCTTCCCCTTCACCGAGCCCTCCGCCGAGATGGACGTGTGGCAGCCGAACGCCAAGGGCGGCGCCCGCTGGGTCGAGTGGGGCGGCTGCGGCATGGTCGACCCCAACGTGCTGCTCGCGTCGGGCATCGATCCCGCGGAGTACCAGGGCTTCGCGTTCGGCATGGGCATCGAGCGCACCCTGCAGTTCCGCCACGACCTCAACGACATGCGCGACATGGTCGAGGGCGACATCCGCTTCAACAAGCAGTTCGGAGGACTGGTCTGATGCGCGTTCCACTCAGCTGGCTCGGCGAGCACGTCTCGCTGCCCGAGGGCGTCACCCCCGAGCGGGTGCACGCCGATCTCGTGCGCGTGGGCTTCGAGGAGGAGTCGATCCGCCGCTTCGAGGTGACCGGCCCCGTCGTGGTGGGCGAGGTGCTCTCGCGCGAGCCCGAGGAGCACTCCAACGGCAAGACCGTGAACTGGTGCAGCGTGCGCGTCGCGCTGCCAGGCGAGCGCGCGGCCGACGGCGGCGAGGATGTGCGCGGGATCGTCTGCGGCGCCCACAACTTCGACGCGGGCGACAAGGTCGTGGTGACCCTGCCCGGCGCCGTGCTGCCCGGCGGCTTCGAGATCGCCGCCCGCAAGACCTACGGCCACGTCTCCGACGGCATGATCGCCTCGGCGCGCGAGCTGTCGCTCGGCGAGGATCACGACGGCATCATCGTGCTCACCCGCCTCGGCCTCTCCGACGAGGAGCTGGTGCCGGGCGCGGACGCGAAGGCGCTGCTCGGCCTCGACGACACCGCCGTCGAGATCAACGTGACGCCCGACCGCGGCTACGCGTTCTCGATCCGCGGCGTGGCCCGCGAGTACGGCCACTCGACCGGTGCGGAGTTCCGCGATCCCGCGCTCGCGCTGTCGCTGGCGGCTGGATCCGGATTCCCGATCGCGATCGAGGATCGCGCCCCGATCCGCGGTCGCGAGGGGTGCACCGGCTTTGTCGCCCGCGTGGTGCGCGGGATCGACGCGACCCGTCCGACCCCGCCGTGGATGGTCTCGCGCCTGCTGCTGGCGGGCGTGCGCTCGCTGTCGCTGCCGGTCGACATCTCGAACTACGTGATGCTCGAGCTCGGGCAGCCGCTCCATGCCTACGACCTGGCGAAGCTGCAGGGCGGCATCACCGTGCGCCGTGCGGAGGCGGGGGAGACCCTCGTCACGCTCGACGGGCAGGAGCGCAGGCTCGACGCGGAGGATCTGCTCATCACCGACGAGTCGGGCCCCATCGGCCTCGCCGGAGTGATGGGCGGAGCGACCACCGAGGTGAGCGACGGCACCGTCGACGTGCTCGTGGAGGCCGCGAGCTTCGATCCGGTGTCGATCGCCCGCACCGCCCGCCGCCACAAGCTGCCCAGCGAGGCCTCGAAGCGCTTCGAGCGCGGGGTCGACCCGTTCGTCGCCCGCGCGGCCGCGCAGCGCATGGTCGACCTGCTCGTCGAACTCGCCGGCGGCACCGCCGATGAGCTGGGTGCCGAGATCGTCGCCGAACTCGAGCCTCGCGTCGTGCGCCTGCGCATGTCGGGCGTCAACGGGCTGCTCGGCACCGACTACACCGACGAGGAGATCCGCGGCGCGATCGAGATGATCGGCTGCGCGGTCTCGCTCGGCGCTGCGGGGGATCCCGATCTGCTCTTCGTCACCCCGCCGAGCTGGCGCTCCGACCTCTCCCGCTCCGCCGACCTCATCGAGGAGGTCGCCCGCATCGTCGGCTACGACCGCATCCCCTCGGTGCTGCCGGTGGCGCCGGCCGGCCGCGGGCGCAC
>JASGDX010000045.1:0-4897 GCA_047606985.1 Leucobacter sp.
CCCCACGGTGTTGAGATTCCGTGCTCTGTCCCGATGCTGCACTGCGATGCTCAGCAGGGCCAGCCCGAGTCCCACCAGTGCCAGCGCCGCGCCGATCCAGCCGGGTGCGAGGTAGCCCAGCCCGCCCGCGATGACGAGGCCGCCGAGCCAGGCGCCCAGGCTGTTGCCGATGTTGAACGCGGCGTGGTTGACGGCGGCTCCGAGCAGCGCAGCCTCGTCGGAGATGCGGATCAGCCGTGACTGGATCGAGGGGACCAGTATCGACGAGGTGAGGCCGAGCAGGAACACGCAGGCGAAGAGCCCCACGGGAAACCTCGCGAGCTGCGTGTAGAGCACCAGCACGGCGATGAAGGCGGTGAAGCCGGTCGTGATGGTGCGGACGAGATCGCGGTCGCTCGCCCAGCCGCCGATCAGATTGCCGATCGTCATGCCCACTCCGAGACACGCGAGCACCCAGGGCACGACGCCGGCGCTCAGGCCCGTCTCCCGAGTGGTGACCTCGGCGATGTAGGAGTAGACGGCGAAGAAGCCGCCGAAGCCGATCGAGCCGACAGCGATCATGATCCAGGTGCGGGGGTTCCGCAGTGCCGAGAGCTCCTTGAGCGGGCTGCGCTCGGGCTTGCCGGGATAGCGGGGGAGCACGAGGAGCAGGAGGAGCAGGGTGGCTGCGAAGATCAGCGCGACGAGCACGAAGGCCGAACGCCACCCGTAGGTCTGGCCGAGCCAGGTGGCGAGGGGCACGCCGCACACGTTGGCGATGGTGAGGCCCGACATGGCGAGCGCGATGCCGCGGCCCTGCGATCCCGGACCCATGAGACGCGCGGCGAGCAGCGATGCGACGCCGAAGTAGGCGCCGTGGGGCAGCGCGGCGATGAAGCGGAACGCGGCGAGCGAGCCGAAGCTCGGCATGAGCGCCGAGGCGATCGTGCCCGCGATGAACAGCCCCAGCAGCCAGAACGCGAGCCGGCTCTGCGACATGCGGGCGGCGAGCACCGCGAACGTCGGAGCGCCGACGACCACGCCGAGCGCGTAGGCGGCGATGAGTACGCCGGCCTGCGCGATCGCGGTGTCCGGAGACTCATCGAAGCCCGGGATGAGCTCGCGGGCGATGTCGGGGAGCAGGCCCATCACGGCGAACTCCGTGACGCCGATGCCGAACCCGCCGAGGGCGAGTGCGAAGAGCGCGAGATTGCGTCTGAGCGGGGTCGACTGGAGCATGGCGCGCCTTTCGGAGGTGGAGCGGGATCGGCGCGACGCTGCGATCCCGCAATCCTACTCGGCCGATGTGTCGCCCGTGTTACCAGCCGCGGGCCAGCCAGGCCTCGAGATCGGGCTGCTCCCGCGCGATCGTCGTGCTGTCGCCGTGCCCTGGCCGTGCGGCGGTCTCGAGCGGCAGGGTGAAGAGGCGGGCGCGGATCGACTCGACGATGCCGTCGAAGCTCGAGTACTCCCATCGCGTGGCGCCAGGGCCGCCCCTGAAGAGCGTGTCTCCGGAGAAGACGGTGCCGAGCGACGGCGCGAAGAAGCACACCGAGCCGGGGGTGTGCCCCGGGGTGTGCAGCGTCACGAGCTCAGCGCCGGCCACCGCGAAGCTCGCGCCGTGCACCAGCTCGAAGTCGGGCAGCGCCTCCCTGTGCGTCTGCTCCCAGAGGAACAAGTCGGCCGGGTGCAGGTACAGGTGCGCGTCGAGCCGCTCAGCGGTCTCGATGGCCGCGTTCACATGGTCCTCGTGCCCGTGGGTCAGCAGGATGCCGAGCGTCTCGCGATCCCCGACGGCGCGCTCGATCGCCTCGGCGTCGTGGGCCGCGTCGATCACGATCGCCTCCGAGTCGTCTCCGACCACCCAGACGTTGTTCTCGAGTTCCACGCCCCCGGGCGGGAAGCCCGGTCGGCCGGATCCGATCCGGCCGACCGTGACGATCTGCTCGACGCGCACCTCGCCCATCACTCGGCCCGGGTGACGACCACGGGACAGGGCAGAGCCTGCAGCACTCCGTGGCTCACCGAGCCGAGCAGAAGCCGCGAGATCCCGCCGCGGCCGCGGCTTCCCACTACCAGCATCTTCGCGTGCTCGGCGGCCTCCACCAGCGCGGCGACGGGGGGCGACTGCACGATCTCGCGGCGGATCTCGAGGTCGGGGTAGCGTTCGGCGAGACCGGCGGCCCCGATGGCGATCGCCTCCTCGGCAGCGGCGCGCTGCGACTCCACGAGCTCCTCGCTCCAGAGATACTCGAGCCCGGGCGTGAGCGGAGGCATCCACGCGTAAACCGCGACCAGTGGCACCTCGCGCTTCGAGGCTTCCTCAGCGGCGAAAGCGACCGCGCGCCGCGAGGCCTCCGATCCGTCGACGCCGACGACCACGCCGCCGGCGGGCTCGGCCTGCTGCTTCGGGATGACCGCGACCGGGCAGTGCGCCGTGGCGGCGGCCTTCACCGCTCGCGTGCCGAAGAAGGAGCCCGCGAGCCGACTGCCGCCGTGCGCGCCCAGGATCAGCAGGTCCGCCCGCTTCGAGGCCTCCTCCAGCTCCGCGATCGGGTGGCCGACCACGGCGGTGCCGGAGATCTTGCCCTGGAAGCCGAGGCTGCGCGCGTACTCGGTCTCGGCATGCAGCATCTGCTCGGATGCCTCCTGCGCCTCCGAGAGGAACGCCACGCTCTCCGAGAGGAACGAATCATCTGCCACGTGCAGCAGTTCAACAGAGGCGCCGTGCCCGGTCGCCCGCGCGAGCCCCCAGGCCAGCGCCACCCGGCTCTGCTCAGATCCGTCTACTCCGATGAGGTACTTCTCAGACATCGCCGGTCCTTTCCATTTGGGGTGTGCCGAGTCCGCGGGCGCGGCTCAGGCTTCGAGCGCGGGCAGGTGCGCCGGGTGAATGCCGGCGAGCTGCTCGATGATGCGCACCACCTGGCAGCTGTAGCCGTACTCGTTGTCGTACCACACGTACACCACCGCGCTGTCGCCGGTCGAGATCGTGGCGAGCCCGTCGACGATCCCGGCGCGGTTCGAGCCGACGAAGTCGGTGGAGACGATCTCGGCCGACTCGACGTAGTCGATCTGCGTGCGCAGCGCGCCGGTCAGCGAGACCTGCTCGAGGAACCGGTTGATCTCGTCGCGCGTGGTCTCGGTCTCGAGCTCCAGGTTGAGCACCGCCATCGAGACGTCGGGGGTGGGGACGCGGATCGCGTTGCCGGTCAGCTTGCCCTCGAACTCGGGGAGCGCCTTGGAGACGGCCTTCGCGGCGCCGGTCTCGGTGAGCACCATGTTGAGCGCCGCCGAGCGGCCGCGGCGGTCGCCCTTGTGGAAGTTGTCGATGAGGTTCTGGTCGTTCGTGTAGGAGTGCACCGTCTCGACGTGGCCGCGCTTGACGCCGAAGCGGTCGTTGATCACCTTCAGCACGGGGGTGATCGCGTTGGTGGTGCAGGAGGCGGCGCTGAGGATCGTGTGCTCGGCGCCGATCCTGTGGTTGTTGACGCCGTAGACCACGTTGAGCATGTCGCCCTTGCCGGGCGCGGTGAGCAGCACGCGGGCGATCCCAGCGTTCTGCAGGTGCTGCGAGAGCCCGTCGGCATCGCGCCACCTGCCGGTGTTGTCGACGAGGATCGCGTCGCGGATGCCGTACCGCGCGTAGTCGACGCTGGCGGGGTCGTCCGAGTAGATGACCTGGATGCGCACGCCGTTCGCGAGGATCGCGTCCTCGTCCTCCAGCACCTTGATCGTGCCGTTGAAGGGGCCGTGCACCGAATCGCGGCGCAGCAGGTTGGCGCGCTTCGCGAGGTCGTTCTCCGAGCCCTTGCGCACCACGATCGCGCGGAGGTTGAGCCCGTTGCCGCTGCCCGAGTGGTCGATGATGATGCGGGCGAGCAGGCGGCCGATGCGGCCGAAGCCGTACAGCACGACGTCGGTGCCGGTGCCGGTCGGCGCGTCGAGCGCCGGAGCGAGCTGCTCGCGCAGGTAGGCGTCGAGGTCGTCGCCGCCGGAGTCGCGGAAGCCGTTGGCGAGCAGCGCCAGGTCGATGGAGACCGGGCCGGGTTGGATGCGCGCGAGCGCCTCGACCACGGCAGACGTCTCGGCCAGCGGCAGCTCCACCTCGTCGATCTTGCGGGCGAAGCTGTGCGCCCGGATGATGTCGATGGGGGAGCGGCCCACCAGGCTGCGGCCGTGGACCGACATGACCACGTCGTGATCGCGGTAGAGCTGGCCGATCAGCGGGATCATCCGCTCTGCGAGTTCCTGCTTCGCCTTCCACGCATCGAGGTGGGCATCAGCACGCTGAATCATGTGAACGGAAGGTTCCTTTCGATCTGTGAAGAAGGGATCGGCCTGCCCGCCGGCGACGTTTCGACGTCTGCCTCCAGTATCCCACGCCCGAGCCTCAGGGGGCACCGCGATCCGGGTGAGTGGGCGCCGCGCGAGCCGGGCGGACGGCCCGATCGGGTAGCCTCTTCGCATGGCCACCGGATCCGCCCCAGCCCCTGCGCGCACCCTCGCCGATCTGCGCGGCGCCGCCGAGTCGCTGTGGCCGGCTGGCACCGCCGAGGCGTGGGATCGCGTCGGCCTGGTCTCGGGCGCCGACGACGCTCCGCTGCGCCGGGTGCTGCTGGCCGTCGACGCCGTGACCGCGACCGTCGACGAGGCGATCGCCCGTGGGGCGGACGCGCTGCTCACCCATCATCCGCTGTTGCTGCGCGGCGTGCACACGCTCGCGGAGGACACTGCGAAGGGCGCCCTCCTCGCCAGGCTCATCCGAGGCGGCTGCGCGCTGTACGCGGCGCACACCAACGCCGATCAGCCGGAGGGCGGCGTCTCGGCGGTGATCGCCGAGCGACTCGGTCTGGCCGGCGTCGCGGCGATCGAGCCGGCGCCCGGACCGAGACCGGGCGAGGTGTTCGGGATCGGG
>JASGDX010000046.1:0-9890 GCA_047606985.1 Leucobacter sp.
CCGTGAAGGACGCGAAGGGCGACTTCAGCGAGGTCAGCCGGGTGCTCAACCAGACGGATCTCATGTACTTCTCGGGCGACGACGCCAACGTGCTGCCGCACCTGGCGATCGGGGCCACCGGACTCATCGGCGTGACCGCGAACATCGCGGCGGCGCCGTACCGCGCCATCATCGACGCGGTCAACGCCGGCGAGCTGCATACGGCCCGTGATATGCATCAGCGGCTCGAGCCGCTGGTGCGCGCGGTGATGACCCACGTGCCGGGCACGGTGGCCGCCAAGTACATCCTGCACGGGCTGGGCCGCATCGGCAGCCCGCGCGTGCGCCTGCCCCTCGTCGGCCCGGAGGAGTGGGAGGCCGCCCTCATCGAGGACGAGCTCGCGTTGGTGGGCGACGTGCCGGGCGTCGACTTCTCGAACTTCAGGCCGGACCGCAACGCGGCCGCCGGCGGTGCCCTGCCCAGGATTGCAGGCACCACCCGCTAACTACAGTCATCCTGCGCGCCGGCGCAGGATCTTCGAGTGAGATTCTGCGACTCGCTTCGCTCCCGCAGAATGACGAAAATGGGGCACAGACAAGGAACACATGACACACCCCCCTTACGCACCGCCCAAGCTCCAGCCGGGCACCCTCCGCATCACGCCGCTCGGCGGCCTCGGCGAGGTCGGCCGCAATATGACGGTCTACGAGATCGGCGGCAAGCTGCTCGTCGTGGACTGCGGCGTGCTGTTCCCCGAGGTGCACCACCCGGGCATCGACCTCATCCTGCCCGACATCAGTCAGCTCGAGGACCGCCTGGGCGACATCGTCGCGGTGGTGCTCACGCACGGCCACGAGGATCACATCGGCGGCGTGCCCTATCTGCTCAAGATGCGCGAGGACATCCCGCTCGTCGGTTCGAAGCTCACGCTCGCCTTCGTCGAGGCGAAGCTCAAGGAGCACCGGATCCGCCCGAAGACCCGCGTGGTCGCCGAGGGCGATCGGGTGCAGTACGGCCCCTTCGACCTCGAGTTCGTCGCGGTCAACCACTCGATCCCCGATGCGCTCGCGGTCGCGATCCGCACCGAGGCCGGCCTCGTGATCGGCACGGGCGACTTCAAGATGGATCAGCTGCCGCTCGACGGCCGCATCACCGACCTGCGCGCCTTCGCGCGGCTCGGCGAGGAGGGCGTCGACCTCTTCATGACCGACTCGACGAACGCCGACGTGCCGGGCTTCACCCCCACCGAGAAGAAGATCGGCCCCGTCATCGAGCAGGTCATCGCCAAGACGCCGGGGAAGGTGGTCGTCGCGAGCTTCTCGAGCCACGTGCACCGGGTGCAGCAGGTGCTCGACGCGGCGCAGGCCAACGGCCGCCGCGTGGTGCTGCTGGGCCGTTCGATGGTGCGCAACATGAAGATCGCCGCCGAACTCGGCTATCTCGAGGTGCCCGAGGGCGTGCTCGTCGACCTCAAGAAGAGCGGCGACATCCCAGATCACCGCATCGTCTACATGTCGACCGGGTCGCAGGGCGAGCCCATGGCGGTGCTGAACCGCATGGTCAATCGCGAGCACCAGGTCGAGGTGGGCGAGGGCGACACCGTGATCCTCGCCTCGAGCCTGATCCCGGGCAACGAGACCTCGGTCTACCGCCTCATCGACGGCCTCATGAAGTTGGGGGCCAACGTGGTGCACAAGGGCAACGCCAAAGTGCACGTCTCGGGCCACGCCGCCGCGGGGGAGCTGCTCTACTGCTACAACATCGTGCGCCCGAAGAACGTCATGCCGATCCACGGCGAGTACCGCATGCTGGTGGCGAACGCCGCGCTCGCGATCGAGACGGGCGTGCCGCAGAACCGCACCGTGATCGCCGAGAACGGCACGGTCGTCGACCTCGCCGACGGCGTGGCGCGCGCGGTGGGGCAGCTCGACACCGAGTTCATCTACGTCGACGGCAAGAGCGTCGGCCGGGTCACCGACGACGACCTGCGGGATCGCCGCACGCTCGCAGAGGAGGGCTTCATCTCGGTCATCACCGTGGTCGAGCCGACCACGGCGCACATCGTATCCGGCCCCGACATCCACGCGAAGGGCGTCGCGGAGGACGATCACGTCTTCGACAAGATCAAGCCCCAGATCGCAGACGCGCTCGAGGCCGCGATGCGGGAGGGCGTCGCCGATCACCACCAGCTGCAGCAGATCACGCGCCGCACCATCGGCCGCTGGGTCGGCACGAAGCTGCGCCGCAAGGCGATGATCGTGCCCGTCGTGGTGGTGGTCTAGCCGGTGGCGGGATCCCTCGCGAGCGCCGCCGCTCCGGGCGGCGCGGTCGCGCGCTTCGCCGATGCGGCGGAGCGCGCCGGCTGGGACGCCCTCGTGGCGGCCAACCCGGGCGGCGGCGAGGTCTGGATGGGCGACGCCTATCTCGGCGTCAAGCGCGACGAGGGACGCTACCGCGACCGCCGCGTGATCGTGGAGCGGCCCGGCCGCTCGTCGATCGCGGTGGGCGTGCTGGCCAAGCGCGTGCCGCTGCTGGGGGAGTGGTGGCACCTGCCGGCCGGTCCAGCTGGTGAGGACGCTCGGGCGGTGCTCGAGGTCGCCGACGCGGTGGCGCGCCTCGCCCGGTCGCGAGGCGCGTTCCTGCTGAAGATCGAGCCGCGCCTCGATCCGGGCGCTCGCGACGAGATCCGCGCGGCCGGCTATCGCGACACCGTTCGGATCATCCCCAACCCGTCCACGGTGCTCGTCGAGATCGGCGCGGGATCCGCGGCGCTCGAGGGGGCCCCGGCGGTCGACGGCGATCCCGAACCCGACGGCGATCCCGCCCCCGATGCCGGACCGCTCTCCGACGAGGCGCTGCTCGCGAGCCTCGGCAAGAAGGCCCGCAACTCCATCAACCGCGCCCGCCGCGACGGCATCGAGGTGGAGCGGGCGCCCGCGAGCGATGAGAACTGCGCCGCCTTCTACCGGCTGCTGCGGGAGACGGCCGAGGGGCGCTTCGTGCTGCGGTCCGAACGCTACTACCGGGTGTTCTGGCAGCGCTTCGAGGAAGCCGGCGACGGGCAGCTGTTCTTCGCGCGTCGCGAGGGGCAGCTGGTCGCTGGCGCCTTCGCGATGGCGCTCGGCCGCAAGACCACCTACAAGGACGGCGCCTCGGTGCGCGCCAAGACCGCATACGGCGCCTCGCACGCGCTGCAGTGGGAGGTGCTGCGCTGGGCCAACGAGCGCGACGCGCTGGTGCACGACCTGTGCGGCGCGCCACCCTCCGACCGCGCGGACGACCGCGAGCACCCGCTGCACGGGGTGGGCCAGTTCAAGCGCTCGTTCAGCCCCGAGATCATCGACTACGCAGGCGCCTTCGACCTGCCGCTGAAACCCCGCGCGTACGCGATCTGGGCGCGCATCGGGGATCGGCTCGCGCGCCGGGCCTCGCTCGCCCTCAGGAAGGATCCGTACTACTGATGGCCGCGGGGATCATGCGCGCGAGCGCGGTGATGGCGTCGGGCACGATGGTGTCGCGCGTGCTCGGCTTCGCGAAGGCGATCCTGCTGGTCGCCGCGATCGGGCAGGTGGCCTCGGTCTCGGGCGACGCGTTCGCCAACGGCAACCTGCTGCCCAACACGCTCTACATGATCCTGCTCGGCGGCATGCTCAACGCCGTGCTCGTGCCCCAGATCGTGAAGGCGGCGAACGACCCCGACGGCGGCGCGGGCTACATCAACAAGGTGTTCACGCTGGTGATGACCGCGCTGACCGCCGTGACGGCGATCACGCTGCTGGCCGCTCCGTGGATCGTGTGGCTGTTCACCGTCTCCTGGTCCGAGGAGCAGCGCGCCCTCGCCATCGCGTTCGCGTACTGGTGCCTGCCGCAGATCGTGTTCTACGGCCTGTACACGATGCTCGGCGAGGTGCTCAACGCGAGGAGCGTGTTCGGCCCCTTCACCTGGGCCCCCGTGCTCAACAACGTCATCGCCATCATCGGCATCGTCGTGTTCATGGCGATGTACGGCGCCGACGGCAACGGCACGCGCACCCCCGACGACTGGACGCCTGGCATGATCGCGGTGCTCGCGGGCAGCGCCACGCTGGGCGTCGTCGCCCAGGCGGTGATCCTCTTCGTCTCATGGCGCAAGGCGGGCATCCGCTACCGCCCCGACTTCAGATGGCGCGGCATGGGCCTCGGCCAGACCGCGCGCATCGCCGTGTGGAGCCTCGCCACGATCGTGGTGATGCAGCTCGGCGGCATCATCACGCAGAACGTGATCAACACCGCCTCCGGCCACGGGCCGTCGGCGCTCGCCATGCAGAACGCCTGGCTGCTGTTCATGATGCCGCACTCCGTGATCGCGGTGTCGCTGGCCACCGCCTACTTCACCCGCCTCTCGACATCGGCGCAGAACGGGCGCATGGACGACTTCCTCTCCGACTTCTCGACGTCGGCGAGGCAGATCCTGCTGGTCATGGTGCTCGCCACCGTGGTGATCATCGCCACGGCGCCGTTCATCAGCGCCGTCATGAACCCGGGCGCCTCGCCCGAGCTCACCGGCCAGTTCACCGTCGTGCTGCAGTGCTACGTGGTCGGGCTGGCTGCGTACAGCTTCCTGTTCATCGTGCAGCGCGCCTTCTACGCGCTCTCCGACACGCGCACGCCCTTCCTCTTCACGACGGCGCAGATCGTGCTGCTCGTGGTGCTGACGCTCGGCCTGCTCGTGCTGCCCAAGGATATGCTCGGACCGGCATACGCCCTCGTGTTCGGCTTCACCACGGTGGTCGAGGCGCTGATCGCGGTGCTGCTGCTGCGCCGCCGCGTCGGCTTCATCGACGCCTCGCGCATCCTCGCGAGCCTGCTGCTCGACGTGATCGCGGCCGTGCCCGCGCTGCTCGCGGGGCTGCTCGCGATGCTGCTGGTCGTACACCTCGTTCCGCGCTTCGGAATGCTGGCGGCGATCGGCCTGGCGATCGTCGTCGCCGCCGTGTCGGGCGCGGTCTACCTGGTCGCGCTGAAGCTGCTGCGCTCGCCCGAGCTCGCCGAGCTCACCCGCTTCGTCTCCCGCAAACTCGGAAGGAACCGTTCGTGACCTCCTCCACGACACTGTCCGTGACCCCCTGCGACGACCGCGCGCACTGGGACGAGACCGTCAAGCGCCTCGGCGGGCATCCGCTGCAGCTGTGGGGCTGGGGCGATCTCAAATCGGCGCACCGGTGGAGCGCCGAGCGCGTGCTGGTGCATGCCGGATCGGGTGCCGATGCGCCTGTGGTCGGCGCCTGCCAGCTGCTCACCCGTGCCCTGCCCGGCCCGCTCGGCGGCTTCGTGTACGCCCCGCGCGGACCGGTGCTCGCCCGCGAGTGGGGGAGCGCGGCGCCGGGCGATCCCGAACCGCCCGCGGCGTCGCCCTCGCCGGCCGAGGTCGCCGAAGCGGTGGCCGATTACGTGCACGGCTCGCGCCGGGCCGTCGCGGTGTCGATCGAGCCCGACGAGGACGCGGGATCCTTCCCCCTGCCGGGCGACTGGCGCGAGGCGAAGACGCCGGTGCTGCCCGCGCGCACGCTGATCCTCGATCTGCGGCGCTCGGAGGACGAACTGCTCGGCGACATGTCGAAGAAGCACCGCCAGTACGTGCGCAAGGCCGGTCGTGAGGAGTCGCTGTCGATCCGGCCCGTCGAGACGCTCGCGCAGCTCGACGCGTGCCTCGACGTGTACCGGCAGACCAGCGAGCGCGCCGACTTCGGGCTGCACGAGGACTCGTACTACCACGACGCCTTCACCATGCTCGGAGACGACTCGCCCGTGTGGGCGGCCTACGTCGACGACCGTCCCGTCGCATTCCTGTTCATGGCGAAGTCGGCGCGCACCGCCTTCGAGCTGTACGGCGGCATGGACGGGACCGGGCAGCGGCTGCGTGCCAATTACGCGCTGAAGTGGCACGTGATCCGCGAGATGAAGCGGCTCGGGATCGAGCGCTACGATTTCGGCGGGCTCATCAACGACGGCGTCACCACCTTCAAGAAGGGGTGGGCCTCGCACGAGAACCTGCTCGCCGGATCGTGGGACCGGCCAGGCCCTGGCTACCGGATCTGGACCGAGGGCCTGCCGCTCGCGAAGCAGGTCGTCCGCAAGCTCCGCAGGCGCTGAGCACTCGCGCTGCGGGCCTGCCCTGTCCGTCCGCCCTGTCCGCCCCCTGAATCCGGGTCACTTCTTCACAGTGCGACCGGCTCGCACTGTGAAGAAACGACCCGGATCCCAGCGCGGGCGGGAAAGACGCCGAGAGCCGGAACGGGCGCTCTCGGAGCGTCACCTCGCGAATGTCAGAGGTCGAACGTACCCTCGTAGCATGGTCAGCAAAGCTTCGTCGCGCGAAAAATCGGGCAGGTCCGCGGCTCGGGGCTCCCGTTCCTCGGGATCCCGCACGTCCGCGTCCGGCGGTTCGCGCGCCACGGCGAAGACCCGGGTGCTCGTCGAGGCGGAGCCCTCGGAGGGAGTGCTCGTGCGCGCCTGGAACGGCCTTGCGCACGGCGTCGGCAACGCGGCGCGCGTCTTCCGCACCGAGCCGCTGGAGCCCGATGACCGGCGCGACGGCGTCCCCATGCTGCTCGTGCTGCTGGCCATCGCCGGGGCCGTCGTCGAGTGGTTCTTCATCGGGCAGACGGTCGCCGTGCAGCTCGACGCCTGGACCTTCGGCGGCCTGCTCGGCCGCGTGGCCTTCGGCCTGCCGATCATCATGGCGGGCTTCGCGCTCTGGCTGTTCAACCACCCCTCGAGCGTCAACGACAACCGCCGCATCGCGATCGGCCTGTTCATAGCGGTCGCGAGCATCTCCGGCCTCACGCACATCTACGGCGGTCAGCCGGTGCCGCGCGACGGCATGCCCGCGCTCGCCGAGGCGGGCGGTCTGCTCGGGTGGATGATCGGCGCCCCGCTGAGCTACCTGACCGTGTGGGTCGCGACGCCGCTGCTGTCGCTGCTCCTGGCGATGTCGCTGCTGATCATCACGAAGACGCCCCCGGGGCGCATCGTGCGGCGCATGCGCGAGGCCTACGCGTTCCTCTTCGGCGTGGTCGATGGCGAGGGCACCGCCGCGCAGCAGGAGCAGGCTCCCGCCAGGCGGTCGCGCCGCACCGGGAAGGACGAGCAGGAGGCGCTGTTCGACCTCGAGGAGCAGGAGGGCGACGGCGGCACGGTCCCGTGGTGGCGGCGCAACGACTCCGGTCGCGAGCAGGATCCCGAGTACGCCGCGGATCGTGCGGCGCTCGACGGGGCGCTCGGCGGTTCCGCCTCCGACTCGCGGGCCGAGGGCGCCTTCGAGTCGGCGCTCGCGCCCGAGGCCTCGACGGGCGTCTTCCCCGCCGATCTCTTCGACGACCTCGATCAGGCGGAGGCGGCAGTGCGGGCCACCGGCGGCTCGCACGCCTCGGGCCTCGGAGACGACTCCTGGGAAGACTTCGCCGCGGTCGAGGAGCTGCCGGCCGAGTCGGCCGATCCCGCGTCGACCACGCCCTTCGCGGTCGCCCCGCCGCACGACCCCGCCGCGGGGCGACCGGAGTACCGCCTGCCCGATCAGTCGGCCCTCGCCACCGGCGACGCCCCGCGCACCCACACGGAGGCGAACGACCAGATCATGGCGGCGATCGCCCGCGTGTTCGAGGAGTTCAAGGTCGATGCGAGGGTCTCGGGCTTCTCCCGCGGCCCGACGGTCACCCAGTACGAGGTCGAGCTCGGCCCCGGCGTGAAGGTGGAGAAGGTCACGGCGCTGTCGAAGAACCTTTCCTACGCCGTGGCCTCCAACGAGGTGCGCATCCTCTCGCCGATCCCTGGCAAGAGCGCCATCGGCATCGAGATCCCCAACAAGGATCGCGAGAACGTCGCCCTCGGAGACGTGCTGCGCTCGAACAAGGCCCAGCGCAGCGCGCACCCCATGACCATCGGCGTCGGCAAGGACGTCAAGGGCGGCTTCGTCGTCGCAAACCTGGCGAAGATGCCGCACCTGCTCGTCGCCGGCGCCACGGGCTCCGGCAAGTCGAGCTTCATCAACTCGATGATCACCAGCATCCTCATGCGGGCCACGCCTGCCGAGGTGCGCATGGTGCTCGTCGACCCGAAGCGCGTCGAGCTGACGGTCTACCAGGGCGTGCCGCACCTCATCACCCCCATCATCACGAACCCCAAGAAGGCGGCAGAGGCGCTGCAGTGGGTCGTGAAAGAGATGGACATGCGCTACGACGATCTGGCGAGCTTCGGCTTCCGCCACATCGACGACTTCAACGAGGCCGTGCGCTCGGGCTCGATCGTGCTGCCCGAGGGCAGCCAGCGCGTGCTCAAGCCGTACCCCTACCTGCTGGTGGTGGTCGACGAGCTCGCCGACCTCATGCTCATCGCCCCCCGCGATGTCGAGGACTCGATCCAGCGCATCACCCAGCTCGCCCGCGCCGCAGGCATCCATCTGGTGCTCGCCACGCAGCGCCCATCGGTCAACGTGGTCACCGGCGTCATCAAGTCGAACGTGCCGAGCCGCTACGCCTTTGCGGTGGCCTCAGGCACCGACTCGCGCGTCATCCTCGACGAGGTCGGCGCGGAGCGGCTCATCGGCCAGGGCGACGGCCTGCTGCTGCTCAACGGCGAATCGACGCCGATGCGCGTGCAGGGCGCCTGGGTCGGCGAGGCCGAGATCGCGCAGGTGGTCGCCCACGTCAAGGCGCAGGCGCAGCCCGAGTACCGGGCCGATGTCGCGCAGTCGGTCGAGAAGAAGGAGATCGACGAGGACATCGGAGACGACCTCGAGGTGCTGCTGGCCGCGATCGACCTCGTGGTGACCTCGCA
Source organism: Leucobacter sp. (assembly GCA_047606985.1). Lineage (GTDB taxonomy): Bacteria > Actinomycetota > Actinomycetes > Actinomycetales > Microbacteriaceae > Leucobacter. Next base: position 8,795 of record JASGDX010000046.1, read on the forward strand.
GTTCGGGTCGACCTCGATGCTGCAGCGCAAGCTGCGCGTCGGTTTCGCGAAGGCCGGCCGTCTCATGGACCTCATGGAGTCCCGCGACATCGTCGGCCCGTCCGAGGGATCGAAGGCCCGCGATGTGCTCGTCACGCCCGAGCAGCTGCCCGAGGTGATCGCCCGCATCAAGGGCGGCGGACCCGCTCCGCGGGCTGTGGCCCCTGCGCCGGGGCCCGCGATCGCCCAGCCGCCGGCGACGCAGGCGCTGCCGCAGCGGCCCCGATCCGTCGACGAGTCCGGCGGCGACGCCGCGACCGACGTCATCGAGCCGCTCGCCGACACCACCGCGCTTCCCGCGGTGTCCGACGGTTTCGGCGACGACCGCTACGACGATCCGGTCGCCAAGTACCAGGCCGATCTCGAGGAGATCGAGGGCGACGACGACGAGGACGCCTGGCAGCTGACCGGACGGGACTGAGCGTCCCGGAGCGATCGACGAGGTCTTCGAGGTCGACACCGATGGGGATTTCAGCGCCCGGATCGTGCCGGGAACAGGCGCGGAGCGAGAGGTTCGGGGCGAAAACTCCTACGCCGACGTGCTGATCGAGGTCACCTCCGACGGCGAGCTGAGAGCGCGGGTCTCGGCCGACTCAGCCCGTCTCCGTTAGTCTGCTGGCATGACCGACACGACGTCGCCCGCCACTCGGCCGAGCAACTGGAACGCGCCCAACATCATCACGGGCGCGCGCATCCTCGCGACGCCGTTCTTCCTGTGGATGCTGCTCGCCGACGGAGGAGCGGACGGCGCGCTGCGCTGGGCCGCCGCGGCCTTCTTCGTGGTGGCGATCGCCACCGACGCGTGGGACGGGCACCTGGCGCGATCCCGCGGCCTGATCACCGATCTCGGCAAGCTGCTCGATCCGATCGCCGACAAGTTCCTCACCGGGGCGGCGCTGGTGGGGCTGTCGATCCTCGGCGAGCTGCCGTGGTGGGTGACGATCGTCGTGCTGGCGCGCGAGATCGGCATCACGATCCACCGACTGATCGTCGCGCACGACGTGGTGGTCGCTGCGGCCTGGATGGGCAAGCTGAAGACGGTGGCGCAGTCGGTGGC